>JACIWT010000004.1 GCA_014360825.1 Chloroflexota bacterium
GGCGGGCGATGTAGGGGCGACCCATGTGGGTGCCCTACTGGGCGGGCACGAGGCCTGCCCCTACGGTGAATGCCCTTGTGGGCGGGCGATGTAGGGGCGACCCATGTGGGTGCCCTACTGGGCGGGCACGAGGCCCGCCCCTACAGTGAATGCCCTTCTGGGCGGGCGATGTAGGGGCGACCCATGTGGGCGCCCTACTGGGCGGGCACGAGGCCCGCCCCTACAATGAATGCCCTCGTGGGCGGGCGATGTAGGGGCGACCCGCCGGGTCGCCCCTACTGGGCTTTCGGCCGGCGGATGCGAAAGACGCTTGGCGTAATCACGGCAAATGTCCCTGGTAGTTCCGCTACGTGCTGGTTGATAGCCAAAGCGACTACTTCTGCCTTCTGCGTCGGTGATAGGCCGGCAAGCCGGATAAGTACAATACCAGATGTGAGACGGTGTTGGCGAAATATCAGTTCGCCAAAGTCCTTATCTGCTGTCAGGAGTGGAGCACTCTTCTGATTTGCCAGATCAAGTACCGCATCATCGGAGACCCCGGGCTCCATTTCGGCCACGTAATGTACAAGATGGCCATCCCGTCGAAGGCGATCTACGATCTGACAGTCCACACTCTCGTCGGCTACGAAGTTCATTTAGCAGTTTCACCAATTGGATAGACCACGTCCGCTCTCAATGCCTCAGAGGCGAACGCTAATGCAGCCTGAATGGCCTCGCGAGTTAACCGGGGATGAGCCTCAAGAATCTGCTCGATGGTTTCCCCAGCGGCCAGTTTTTCTAAGATGAGTTCGACGGTGATGCGCGTTCCTGCAATGACAGGTTTCCCCATCATCACGTTCGGGTTCGATACGATCCATTGCTTTTGCATTTCTGCCTCCAAGTCCGTTACCTTTTTGCTGACAACCATCTCTTCAGTCCCCGCTTGCTCCCCGCCCACAGCGCGCCGACCACTACGAACGGCCGTACCAGGAGCCGACAGATTCGCTGCACCGCGGCGGTGGCTTCATAGACCCGGATGTGCAGGATCAGGAGCAGTGGCTTGAGACGCGGCTTGAAATGGCGGTACTCCCGCAACGTGACATAAAGTATCGCCCCTATGCCCAGCCCCAGTCCTGCCACCTCCAGGGCCAGCACAACCAGGGCTACGTCGCGCCAATTGGCGATGGTCATGGGCCACCCCCATCAAATCCTACCGGAGCCTTGCGAAGGTTCCGAACCTTCGCAAGGCTATTCGGGCCCCACCCACCAAGGCCCGTTGGGGTCCTTCAGGTAGGCGTCTATATCGGCTGCGGCCCGTTTGCCCGCGCCCATAGCGCTGATCACTGTGGCCGCGCCGGTTACGATGTCGCCGCCGGCCCACACCCGCTCCATCTTCGTGCGCCCGTTTTCTTCGTTGGCCACCACTGTGCCGTGCTTCGTTCGCTCCAGCCAGGGCGTGTTGCTGAACACCAGCGGGTTGGGTTGCGTACCCAGGGCCATGATCACCGTATCCACTTCCATATCGAACTCCGAGCCCGGCACCGGCACCGGACGCCGCCGACCACTGGCATCGGGTTCGCCCAGTTCCATGCGGATGCAGCGCATCCCGCAGACCCAACCCTTATCGGTGCCGTGGATCTCCACCGGGTTGGTGAGGAAGTCGAAGATAATGCCCTCCTCCTCGGCGTTCGCCACCTCCTCGGCCCGGGCCGGCATCTCCGCCCGCGAGCGACGGTACACGATGTGCACCTCGTCGGCTCCCAAGCGCAGGGCACAGCGCGCTGAGTCCATGGCCACGTTGCCCGCCCCCACCACGGCCACTTTGCGGCCCACATTGATCGGCGTGTCATACTCGGGGAACAGGTATGCTTTCATCAAATTGGTGCGGGTGAGAAACTCGTTGGCGGAATAGACCCCGTTGTAGTTCTCGCCGGGGATGTTCATGAACATGGGCAGCCCGGCGCCCGTGCCCAGGAAGACGGCATCGAAGCCGTCCTTGAGCATCTCGTCAATGGTGTACAGTTTGCCGACCACGGTGTTCAGGCGGATCTCCACGCCCAGGCTCTGGACGTACTCCACTTCGGCGCGGACCACGTCCTTGGGCAGACGGAATTCGGGGATGCCGTAGATGAGCACTCCGCCCGGGGCGTGGAGGGCCTCGAAGATGGTAACTTTGTGGCCCATCTTGGCCAGGTCGCCGGCGGCAGTCAATCCGGCCGGCCCCGCGCCGATGACGGCCACGTGTTTGCCTGTGGGCGGTGCCAGCGGCGGTGTTCTCATCCCTTGCTCGCGCTCCCAGTCGGCCACGAAACGCTCCAATCGCCCGATGGCTACCGGCTCGTGTTTCTTGCCCAAGACACATTGGATCTCGCATTGTGTCTCCTGGGGACAGACGCGCCCGCAGATGGCGGGGAGACTGTTCTTGTCCTTCAGTACCTCCACCGCGCGCCACATATCCTTTTCGCGCAGGGCCAGGATGAACTCGGGGATGCGCACCTGGACTGGGCAACCGGCGATGCATTGGGGTTTCTTACATTGCAGGCAGCGTTCTGCCTCTGCCAGTGCCGTTTCCAAGTCGTAGCCCAGGGCCACCTCGTTGAAGTTGCGGCGGCGCACCCGCGGATCTTGGCGGGGCATCTCATTGCGCGGTGCGATTTCTTTCGGCATGGCGACCCTCCTAATGTACCGTCTCGCGGTGGGCTTCACATAACTGTTGATAGCGTTCCAGGGCCAGTTTCTCCTTGTCCAGGTAGATGCGCTGGCGGGCCATCAGCAGGTCCCAATCCACCTCGTGGCCATCGAACTCCGGGCCGTGCACGCAACAGAAGCGCGTCCGCCCGCCGACCACCACCCGGCAGGCCCCACACATACCGGTGCCGTCCACCATAATGGAGTTCAGACTGACGATGGTCTGGATGCCGAAAGGCTTGGTGGTCAACGAGACGAACTTCATCATAATGGCTGGGCCGATGCCCCACACGCGATGAATGGTCCTCCCACTCTGGCACAGTTCCTTGAGCGGCTCGGTCACCAGGGCCTTACGGGCGTAGGAACCATCGTCGGTGCAGACGATGAGTTCATCGGTAACGGTGCGCATCCGGTCCTCCCAGAAGAGCAGTTCCCTGGTCCGCGCCCCGATGATGCCGATGACGTAATTGCCGGCCTCTTTCAAATCGCGGGCGATGGGGAAAATGGGGGCGATGCCCACCCCGCCGCCGACCATCACCACAGTGCCGTATTTCTCGATCTCGGTGGGCAAGCCCAAGGGGCCGGTGAGACTGGCCAGGCTGTCGCCAACGCCCAGGGTGCTCAACTCGGCGGTGGTCTTGCCGACTACCTGGAAGACGATGGTGAGTTCGCCGCGCTGGCGGTCGTAGTCGGCGATGGTGAGGGGCACGCGCTCGCCGTGCTCACTGACCCGAACGATCACGAACTGGCCGGACTTGCATTTGCGTGCTACCTCAGGTGCTTCCACTACGAATAATTTGGTGACGGGGGCCAGGTCCTCCCTGGCAGTGATTCGATACACGCTGGTGCCTCCTTGCCTGTAGTATATAGGCCCACTGCAATGCGGGCTATCTGTTTGGGAACACAGTCCAGTGGGGAATTATAGGCTGAGAGGGGGAGAGTGTCAAAAAAAGAACCCGCTGGCGCTGGCTCCAGCGGGCAAGAAGTCCACCAGCCGCGATATCGGTGGTGGGGTTGGGGTATTCAGTTCCTGTATGGCCTGCACGATCATGCTGCAGCCGTTGACCAGGAACGATATGCCGATGGCCAGCACGAGAAGGAGTATGAGTATGGTGCGCAATCTTTGGGTATCTTCTCTCATCGTCTAATTCTACCTTGTAGGACAAATTGGCAATTTGTCCTACGGGCGGCTATGGAAAGCCGCCCGACGATCTATCGGGACTTTTCTGGGCCGGGCGGGTTTCCATACCTGCCCGGGATTGCTACTTCGCGTCCCCACCGTATGCGGCGGCTACGGTTGCCGGGCCCCGCCGTCGAATAAATCGCCCGCGGGCGACGGTTACGGTTGTAGGCCCCGCTGTCGAATGGAATTCGACGGCTACGCGTAGAAAGTCCCTGCGGGACTCTTTTGTCGGCGGGGCGGGTTTCCGTACCCGCCCTGCGGCTCGCCGTCCAATGAAATGAAATGGCTCGTGTGTAACGGTTGCCGGGCCCCGCCGAATATGATCGCCCGTATGCGGCGGCTACGGTTGCCGGGCCCCGCCGTCGAATAGAATTCGACGGCTACTATTGGCAAGTCCCTGCGGGACTCTTCTGTCGGCGGGGCGGGTTTCCATACCCGCCCCGGGGGCAACCACGAGGGTTGCCCCTACCGCCTATTTCAACGTGGGGCGGGTTTCCATACCCGCCCTGGGGGGCAACCACAAGGGTTGCCCCCTACGGGCGATTGAAATCGTCCGCCTGTGCGGGCGTTGGCGTCCCCCTGCGGGGACGCCCGGCTGAGGGCCCCCGAGGCCGCGACCTCGGTCGCTGGCTGGGGTTTGTAGGGGTGGGTTTCCATACCCGCCCGGTAGGGGCGACCCGCCGGGTCGCCCCTACTTCGCCGCATTTCTATTTTTGGTGACGTCAGAAACGGGTTCCAGGTTCCCGTTGGTAGGAGTTTCCTCTTTCGCGGCGGGAAGCCGCACTGTAACCCAGGTCCCTTCCCCCAGGCGGCTCTCCACGCGGATGAATCCCCCATGGCGTTTCACCACGCCATAGCAAGTGGCCAGGCCCAGCCCAGCGTGCCCTTCGCCCTTGGTGGTGAAGAAGGGCTCGAAAAGCCGCGCCTTCACCTCCGGCGGCATCCCCACCCCAGTGTCCGCCAGTTCCATCACCACCCAATCGCCATCGGTGCGGGTGCGGATAGACATAGTCCCGCCCTTGGGCATGGCCTCCACGGCATTGGCGATGAGGTTCATGAGCATCTGCTGCAGGTCGGCAGAATGGCCGCGGATGGAGCGAACTAACCCCAGTTGCAGGGATAGATGGATGGTGATGCCCTGCTCTTTTGGGGCGTCGTGCCACTGGGGGCGGGTGGACTGCACCACGTCGCGGATCAATTGGTTGATGCCGATCAACAGCGCGGGTTCCTCCTCGTCTCTGGGGCGATAGAACTCTCGCAGCCGGTTGACAATCCGCGTGGCGTCGAGGACGCCCTGGCGTACCTGCTCCAGGTCGCTGCGCACTTGACTCGGCAAGGCTGGGTCGCGCAGAGCCATCAACAGGAAACCCAACATCGGGGTGAGGGTGTTGTTGAAGTCGTGGACGATGCCCGAGGCCATTTCGCCCAGGGCGCGCAGTCGCTCTACTTTGAGCACCTCTTCTTGGGCCACCTGAAGGCGCTCGTAGGCTGCCTTTAAATCCTCATACATCCGGGCGTTCTGCAAAGCGACGGCGGCCTGGGCTGCCAAAAGGCGGATCAGCGAGACCTCCTCCTCGGTGAAAACGCGCTTTTTCCCGATCTCGTGCACGCCCAATGCGCCGATGATCTGCCCCTGCCACTCCATCGGCACCGCCAGTGCCGAGCCAAAAGACACGCCGTCGTACTGGGGCGATCTCCCCTCCCAGTTGGCGTAATCCTCTACTGTCATTGGCTGGCCGGTCTGCACTACTTTGCCGGCCAGACCCTCGCCTACTTTCAGCCGTGTGCCGATGAACCGGCAGGCCTGGTTGGAAGCGCTGACCAACTCGAGTTCTTGCGCGTCCGGGTAATACAGATCTATGGTGCCGCCATCGGCGCCCAGGAGATCGGCAGCGTGGCGAACGATTTTCTGCAACAACTTCTGGGTATCCAATTGCGAAGTGATGTCCAGGCTGATCTCGTAAAGGGCGGCCAATTCTTGGGTGCGCCGATGTGTCTGCTCCAGAAGGCGGGCGTTCTGCAGGGCCACGGCGGCCTGGGCTGCTAAGAGGCGGGCCAGCGAGACCTCCTCCTCGCTGAAGGCGCGTTTCTTCCGCAGGGCTTGCGCCTCCAATACGCCTATGACCTGCCCCTGCCACTCCATCGGCACCGCCAGAATGGAGCCAAAGACGGCCTCAGCGAACTGTGGTGATCTTCCATTCCAGGTAGCGTAGTCCTCAACCGCGATGGGTTGGCCGGTCTGCACCACTTTCCCGTCCAGACCCTCACCGACTTTGAGCCTCGTGCCGATGAACTGGACATCGGGGCCATAGGCGCTGACCAACTCCACTTCCTCTGTCCCCGCATCATAGAGGGCGATGGTGCTGCCCTCGGTCCCCAGGAGTTTGGCGGCGTGGCGGGTGATCTTCTCGAATAGTTTCTGGGTGACCAGTAGCGAGGCGATGTCCAGGTTGATGTCGTGGAGAGTAGCCAGGTCCGCGCTCCTATCCCGGGCTTCTTTCAGCATCCGCGCGTTCTCCAGGGCTACTGCAGCGTGGTCGGCCAGGCCGGTGAGGAAATCCAGATCCCCTAGCTCGAACTCGCGCTCCCCCAGCCGGCGCAGGGTGATGACGCCGATGAGCCGATCTTGGAACAAAAGGGGCGCGGAGAGGAGCGATTCCGGTTCGCCACCAGGTGTGCCGGGGATGTGTTTCGCCCGCGGGTCACGTTCGGCGTGGTTCACGATCTCCCCGATCCTGGTCTGGGCTACGTAGCCGGTGATGCCTTCCCCCACCTTCACCGGGGCGGCCAGCGTCTCGGCGGCGAATTCGCCTATGGCGACGATGGGTTGTAGTTCCTGGCCGGATGAATCTAAGAGGTAGATGGTGCCCTCGTCGGCGTTTAACAGTTGCAGAGCCCGGCGGACGATGGAGTCGAGGATGGTCTGCGTATCCAGAGAAGACGAGAGTTCGTGGATTACTCCGAGCAGGGCAACGAGTTGGTCGTGGCGCTGCTGGAGTCGGGCTTCGGTTTCGCTGGGCGGGGGAGCACTGCGCGCCGCATCGAGGTCCGATGTCACGTGGAGCGTCTTCCGATGCTTGCCCTGTTTGGCCATGATGTATTCTCCGTTTGGGCGGCAGATTTTGCGGCGAAACGCAATCATCCGCCATGGGGCGGATGATGCGGGAGAATTTATGTTGTAAATAATTTGTAACACAAAATCCGAATTTTGTCAAGTACCTTTAGCGGAGTGCACAGGGGGCGCCTGGCTGAAAGTTCCCCAGACCCGCCCCGCCGTCGAATGGAATCGCCCGTATGCGACGGCCACGGTTGCCGGGTCCTCGCCGTCGAATAGAATTCGACGGCTACGAGTAGAAAGTCCCTGCGGGACTCTGTTGTCGTAGGGGCGGGTTTCCATACCCGCCACGGGGGCAACCACGAGGGTTGCCTCTACGGGCGATTGAAATCGTCCGCCTGTGCGGGCGTTGGTGTCCCCGCAGAGGGACGCCCTTGGGGTAGGACAAATTGCCAATTTGTCCTACAGGCGGCTATGGAAAGCCGCCCGACGATCTATCGGGACTCTTCTGGGCCGAGCGGGTTTCCATACCTGCCCGGTAGGGGCGACCCGGCGGGTCGCCCCTACTTCGCGTCCCCACCGTATGCGACGGCCACGGTTGCCGAGCCCCGCCGTCGAATGAAATCGCCCGTGTGCGACGGCTACGGGTCCCCGCCGTCGAATAGAATTCGACGGCTACGATTGGGAAGTCCCTGCGGGACTCTTTTGTCGTAGGGGCGGGTTTCTATACCCGCCCTGGGGGGCAACCACAAGGGTTGCCCCTACCGTCTCACGGAATATTCGTGGCCCCTGGGGCGACCACGAGGGTTGCCCGTACCTACGCCAGTTTCACCAGGGTGAAAGTGTGCACGTCGCCCCGCGGCAATGTCTCTACGAGTGCCTCCCCCCGCGCCAGCGCCACCAGCAGACCCACCTGGTCTCCCAGCGCCAGCCCCAGTTCCCCCAAGGCCACTTGTACCTCCAGCACCTCGCTCCCCACCACTGCAGCAGGCCGGTAGTGTATTGGTCGCCACACCTCTTGGCCATCGGCGCGGGAGAGGATGACCTCGTGCTGGCCGGGCCAGTGTGCCAGTTCCCAAGCCAGCCCCAAATCAGCAGGAGCACCGTCTTGGCTTGCCTCAGCGGGGATAGCGAAGCGCACCCGTCCGTTGACTTTCTCGGCTCGGGGCACGGTCAGATAAAAGGCCGCGAAATAATCGCCTAACGGCTCGTTCGCCTCCAGCCGCAGGTACAGGTGGGCCGGGTCGTAGCCAAAATACAGTCGCCGCACTACCGTGCGGGCTTGCTGCATCGCCCCGCTGGAGGGCATCGCGTCCAGATACCCCGCCCCAGCCCAATCGGCGGAGGCGACCGCCTCGCTGCCCAGTCGGGGCGAAATGTAGCCGCTTACCGGACGGCGGTGCACGATCACCTCTGCAGCGATGGGTCTGCGCAGGTCTTCCGGCACGGGCAGGCCGAGGATGGTGTACACATTGCTCAGGTGAGCGCGGAAATCGTGGTCGAAGCGCGCTTCTTGGGCTGAACTATTATAACTGTAGTACCACCAGAACCAATCGCTGCCCTCAGCGATGTAGATCTCCTCCCAGGCCTCGGCCAACACCCCCAGGTCGGCGAGGGTATTTTCCCTTTGCCAGGTGATGAGGCGCTGGCGGGTGCGGGCCAGGTAGTCCCAGGCCAGGTTCTGCGACCCCTCGCCGATCCAGGTCTCGAAATTGGCGTTGATCCAGGAGCCGGCGAACAGGCGCGGGATGGTCTGGCGCGGCGGGTGCATGTCCAGGTATTCGCTGACCGTTACTGCCCGCAAGTTGGGGTGCTCGTTCAGTCGCCCGTAGAGGGCGCGTAGGAAAACGTCGCCGTTGTGTTCGTATTCCTCCCAGGCATTCTCGCCATCCAGTATGATGGTGACCAGATACGGTCCATCGTCGCCCAGGTTGCGGTGGATCGTCTCCAATCGCCCGACGAGATCGTTGGCGGCGTCCTGTCCGGTGGTGTGCTTGTAGACGAAGCCGATGCGATCGGAGAGGATGTGGTCGCGGAAGACGATGGCCAGGGGAGGCTGGTCTGGACGCCGCTCGGCCTGGGTCAACAAGTAGGGTTGGTAGAGCACTTGCGGGTTGGTGACGTGGCCCATGTTGTCGCGCCCGATGTCCACACCCAGCGAGCGGGCCAACACCCCCTCGTCGGAGGCGATCCAGCGCAAGCCATTGGTGCTGCCGAGCAGATCTACCAGGGCCTGGCTCACCGCCCCTTCGGACGGCCACATCCCCTTGGGCCGCTCGCCGAAAACATCCTCGTGGTACTCGATGGCGCGACGGATTTGCTCGGCGGCATCTTCAGGGTGGGCGAAGGCGGTCTCTGGCAGCGGTAGTTTTGGGCTGGCCTCGCGCGCCGACTGCACATCCATCACCAGGGGCAAGATGGGGTGATAATAAGGCGCAGTGGCCAGTTCCAACTGCCCCCGCTCTCGCAGTTCGCGATATAGGGGTACGATGCGGGCCATGATACGCCTCTGGGCCTCCAGAATAGCCTCGATGTCGGCGCGGGTAACACGGGGCTTAAGCCCCGTGTCATCCATCATCTTCTCCACCAGTGGACGTAGAATGGCGTCTCGCTCCAGCCAGTTGGGGTCAATCCAGGCCAGGTTGAACCAGGCGATGAGGTCGAGGAAGTACTGGTCCGAGAGGAGCGAGACGTCGCCGCTCGCGGCCTGGCTCATTTGCAACAGTTTCCAGTAGTGTGGATAGTGGCGGATGATGTTGTCGTGGTGGATGTTGAAGAAGAAGGAGAGGATGGCCTCTTTGTCCTCACGGGTGAGGTGTTCCTTGCGGCTGAGGGCCAGCGCCTCATCCTCGGCCTGGCCGGCCAGGTAGTCCTGGATCTGCGCTATCAGACAGGGCGCCACGTCGAAGGTTACGTGCACGTTGGGGAATTCGGACAGCACCTCGGCCATGTGCAGGTAGTCTTTGACTGCGTGCAGGCGCACCCAGGGGAGGGAATAGCGACCCGTCAGTCGGTCCTTATAATACGGCTGATGCATATGCCAGACGAAAGCGACGTACAATGGCGGTTTGGTCAACGTCCTCACCTCATTGTGGAGGATATCACAGCGTCAGCGCTCGCAGCAGTTCCCAAGCCCCCTGCGCCACAACCTCGAACGAGATCTGCGCGAGGAGACTGCTGATCACCGGCCAGTATTTCTTCTTGAAGCGGGGCAGGATGCCCTTCACCTGCTCTAGGTTCTCCCGCCTGCCTCCCTCAAGCCACTCTTCCACACTGGCCTGGCTCTCCTCTTCGCCCGGAGCGGCAGCGATCTCCCGGCTGATCCAGCGCTCGAAACTGGTGGAGAATATCATGTAGCACCCATCGCTTTCATCCAAAAGCCCTCGCTTGCCCAGCGAAACCACATCCAGATGAGCGCGCGGGTGCAGCCCAGACAGATTTTCCAGGTTGGGGAGGGTCTTCTTGGATGGTTCCTGCCTACACAAAGCCAGGATGCTCAGCAGCGTGATCTTCTCACTCTCAGAGCAATGACTCCACAGATAACTGTAGTGCGGGGCGGCCTGCTGATCGAACCTGGTGGTTACGTATCCTTCCAGGGCGTCGGAGGTCAGGCCCTGGGACTTGCTCTCCACCAGGTAGTAGCCCGCTATCTGTATGAAGCAGGGATGGCGTCCGGCCAGGGCGAAGACCAACTCCTTCTCCTGGGGTGTGAAAGCCAGGTCGGTCCCGCCGACGTAGCCCTCGATCAGTTCGTTCGCCTCCTGACGGGTGAAGGGGCGCAGAACCACATTGGCGAAGATGTTGAAGAACGGTGAACCCTTGATTTCGTCTGAATGGCACAGGTCCACCAGTTCCCGTCGCGTTGCCGAGACCAAGGCCAGCGGCTGGTGGATGGCCAGGGCCCTCAGGCCGCCGAAGAAGTCCGCCCCGAAATTCGGGTTCAGGGTAACGTATTCGAACTCGTCGAGGAAGAGGACGACGTTCAACCCCCGGTCGCCGATGGCTGCGAACAGGTCCTCCATATCGAACAGGTCGAACTGGGGCCGCTCCTGCAAAGTCTGGATGGTGGCGGCGAGGTCTCGGTCGGTGACGGTGCGGGCCATTTTGCCCAGCACCCGTTGCCAGAAGCGCTGCGGGGTGATGTCGGTCAATCCTTGGAAGTCAATGTACACCAATGCGTAGCGGTCGGGTGTCAGGCCGAGACTGACGGCTACGTTGGGGTGGGAGAGATAATAGAGCAGCGAGGTTTTGCCGATACGCCGCTCGCCCACCACCGAGGTGCTCTCGTGGGCACTGGACAGGAGACGGCTGACGATCTGGTGGATCTCCTGTCTGCGGCCGTAGAATCGCGCCGGGTCGCGGATTGGGTTGCCAAAGGTAAACGGGTTCGTAGTCCTCCTCCCTCCGAAACGATATCGTACGGGTGGGGCTTGTGTCTGGCAGGGCACCCACAAGGGGTGCCCCTACACCGCCTATCGTGGGGGCAGGCCTCGTGCCTGCCCACCCGGGGGCGAACCGCCAGAGTGCCCCCATACCGCCTATCGTGGGGGCGGGCCTCGTGTCTGCCCACCCGGGGGCGAACCGCCAGAGTGCCCCCATACCGCCTATCGTGGGGGCGGGGCTTGTGTCTGCCCACCCGGGGGCGAACCGCCATGGTGCCCCTACACCGCCTATCGTGGGGGCGGGGCTTGTGTCTGCCCACCCGGGGGCGAACCGCCATGGTGCCCCTACACCGCCTATCGTGGGGGCAGGCCTCGTGCCTGCCCACCCGGGGGCGAACCGCCAGAGTGCCCCTACACCGCCTATCGTGGGGGCAGGCCTCGTGCCTGCCCACCTGGGGGCGAACCGCCGGTTCGCCCCTACACCACCCGTTAATTCTACAGGGAATCCAGCCACCGATCAAAATCATCCTCGCCCTGGCGATCAGGGTTTTCACGGTCCAACACCCAGCGTAGTGGGTTGGTGAGGATGTATTCCCGGATGCGATCCAGCGCCGCCTCGTTGCGGATGATGTGTTCCCAGTAGTTGCGTTGCCAGACAGGAGTGCCAGGGGCACCACGAGTTTTGGCGATGCGTTTGGTGACAATGGATTTGAATTGGGCGACGATGGCGCCCAACGATTTAGAAACCAGCCCTGTGGGGTATCCGTTGGCAGTAGGGGCGACCCGCCGGGTCGCCCCTACTGCATCATCCACAATCCAAACGATGCCGTGGATATGATTCGGCATAACCACGAATTCATCCAATTGCACGTATGGACGCACCAGGGCGGTCCTTTCCCATTCCTCCGCTACGATTCTGCCGTATTCCGAAAGGATCATCTCCCCGTCCACCACCTCGCCGAATAACATTTCGTGCTGGTGGGCGACCAAGGTGATGAAATATGCGCCAGGCTGGGTGTAGTCGTAGCCTTTGAGGCGGATGGAGCGGCGGTGGTGTTTTTGCGGGTCGTAATATATGGGCATAACGCGTATTTCTTTCGATTGTCAATTGACCGGTGGGGGCGAACCGGCGATTCGCCCCTACGGCAACGGCCAGATGGTGAAATCCTCGTACCGTGTTGTCCTGCCCACGATGCCGTGATTTTGCACCATCGCCGTGGCAACCCACACATCGCCGGCCACATCCCTGCCAGAGACATCCAGCGCCGTGATGTATCTATCGTTCACGAAGAAGAAAGCCGTGTTCCCCTCGACGATCAAGCGCAGTTGATTGGAGCCGGTGGCGGTCAGGTCCAGGTTGTTGGCCTTCCCGTTGGCGATATTTTGGTACTCGGGTTTGTCATCGCTCTTGGTCACCAGGACCAGTTGCCAGTTGGCATCGGAGTCCACGTAGAGGCAATATTCGTTATCCACTCCCGTATACCGGAAAACAAAGCCGTAATCCCAGGTGCTCTCCGCACGATCATAGGGATTGTAGAACCGAGCCTCGGCTATGAAATCCCGCAGGTGTACATCTGCCTCGTGGCTGGATATCACGCCCGCCTGGTGCTCCATGCTCCCGTCGGCAGGGCCATACATCTCGGAGAGCGGCCAGATGATGAAGTCTTCGTAGCGGGTGGATTTGCCCACCCTTTCGTGACCCTTCACCATGCTGGTGCCGACCCAGATGCTGCCGGGCACCAGTTTGCCGGAGAGGTCGAGGGTGGCGATGAATTCACCGTTGGCGAAGAAAAGACCCGTGCTGCCCTGGACTATTAGGCGGAGGTGGTTGGAGCCAGTGGCGGTCAGATCCAGGTTGTTGACTTTCCCGCTGGCGATCTTATTGAACACCGGCTTATCGCCGCTCTTGGTCGCCAGGTTCAGAGTCCATCCGCCGCTGGAGTCCACATACAGGCGATATTGATTGTCGGATCCCGTCTCGCGGAAGCCGAATCCGTAGTCCCAACCGCCTTCCGAACGGTCGTACGGGTTGTAGAACCGGGCCTCGGCCACGAAATCCCGCAGTTGTAGCCCCGCGTTGCGACTGGCTATCACGCCCTCCCGGTGTGGCAGGCTTCCCACCATGGGGCCGTAAACCCCCGCCTGGGTCCAGATGGAGAAGTCTTGATATAGTGGCCAGATAGTGAACCCCTCATAGCGAGTGGATTTACCCGCCATCCCGTGTTCTTTCTTCAGGCCGGTGCCGACCCAGATGTCGCCAGCAACGTTCTTGCCGGAGACATCCAATGTCGCCACGTATTCGCCGTTGACGAAGAAAATGGCTGTGCCGCCCTGGGCAGCCAGATGGAGGAAGTTGGAGCCGGTTGGGGAGGTGTCCAGATCCCGTATTTTCCCTCCGGCTATCTTCTTGAATTCCGACTCATCCCCGCTTTTGGTTACCGATTCCAGCGCCCAGACTCCTTCGGAATCTACGTAGAGGCGGTACTCGTTATCCCCTCCCATATCCCGGAAGCCAAAGCCGTAGGACCAGGTGCGTTCTGCGCGGTCGTACGGGTTGTAGAAGCGAGCGTAGGCCAGGAAATCGCGCAGGCGCAGGCCAGTGTACTGAGCAGATAGCGAACCGTCTTCGTTGTGGGCGAGGGCTCCATCTGCAGGCCCGTAGATTTCGCCCAGCGGCCACACCGTGAAGTCCTCATAGCGGGTGGATTTGCCGGCGATAAGGTATCCTCGACGCATGCCGGTGCCCAGCCACACGTTCCCGGGAACGTTTTTCTCCGAGACATCCAGGGCGGTGATGTATTCATCGTTCACGAAGAAGAAGGCGGTATCGCCCTGGACCACCAGGCGCAGGCGATTGGCGCCGGTGGCAGAGGTATCCAAATTGGTCAGTTGTCCACTGGCGATGTTTTTGTATTCCCAGACCCCGGCGGTGTGTCCGGTCAGTAATTCCAGGATCCACTCGGCATCGGAGTTCACGTGGAGGCGATAGTGGAGTTCGTCGGCCGTTTGGCGGAAGCCGAAGCCGTAATCCCAGCGCCCTTCTGAGGGGGCATAGGGGTTGTAAAAGCGGGCTTCGGCCGCGAAATCGCGCAGGTAGGCGCTGGCATATTGGCCCTGGGCTCGATCGCCCTCCTCGTGGCGCAGGTTTCCGTCCGCGGGGCCGTAGGTCTGGGTCAGTGGCCAGACCACGAAATCCTCGTAGCGTGTTCTTTTGCCGCTGATCCCATAGCCCCTTTGCATCACAGTGCCGAGCCACACGTCGCCGGGGACATCCTTCCCGGAGACATCCAGCGTGGCGATGTATTCACCGTTGGCGAAGAAGAGGGCTGTGTTCCCTTGCACCACCAGGCGGAGGTGGTTGGAGCCGGTGGCGCTTAGGTCCAGGTTCTCGACCTTGCCACTGGCCACGGTGTCGAACTGCGACCCTTCGCCCTGTTTGTTGGCGGACACGAAGGTCCAATCGCCCCCGGAGTCCACGTAGAGACGATATTCGTTGTCTGGTCCGATGCGCCGGAAGCCGAACCCGTAATCCCAGGAGCCTTCCGAGCGGTCGTAGGGATTGTAGAACCGAACCTCGGCCATGAAATCGCGGGCGTCCACGCCGGCGAACTGGAGAGATACGGAATCATCCCGCTCGTGGACCAGTTCGCCATCCACGGGGCCGTACATTCGCAGCGTTTTCGGAGTGGGGATGGAGACGACAGGCGTTGGCGTGGGTCTGGGCTTTCCGAATCCGGTTACATAGACGAGGAACGCACCCGCGCCGGTTACGAGCAGCACGAAGAGGGCACCCACGATCAGGAACGGGATCAGCGGCGACCCTTTCGGTCGTGCTGGGGTGAATTTGCCCGCGGTGCGGCGGAGTTCGATGGCCTGGGCTAAGACGCGCGGGGCGTCTCGGTAGGTCTCATCCTTGCTGATAATGCCTTTGAGCAGGGTGATGGCCCGGTCGTAGTCCTTCCTGGACATTGCCACTTGCGCTTCGATATAGGCGCGTGCCAATTCCCGCGAACGTTCCACCTGTTGGATCTCAGACTGGGCGGCCTCAGCATCCTCCGGCTCGAGGGCCAGATACTCGTGCCAGATGGTCAGGGCCTCGTCCCATTTCTCCGCCTTGGCCAGGCTGCGGGCCCACACCTTGAGCGAGTTCAGTTGGCTCTTCCGCTGCCGCTCTCTGGCGTTGGCTAACCGCTCTTGGGCGGCAACGTCCTCAGGTTGCAGGGCGACGTATTCCTCCAACGCGGCTACAGCCTCGTCCCAGCGCCCTGACTCTGTGGCCTGGTTGGCTCGCCCCAGGAGACTTTCCAGACGCGCCGCCCGCTGTGCTTCTTGGGCTGCGGCAAGTCTTTCTTGAATGCGCTGGTCTTCCGGTGCCAGAGCCAGAGCCTCTTCCAGGATGGCGATGGCCCGTTCCCAGTTCTTGGCTGCCCCTTCTTTCTCTGCCCTGGCGAGCAGCCCGGCCAGGATCTTCGCCCCTTTCTGCTCGCGGAGGTCGGCGTATCGTGCCTCCAGGCCCTGATCTTCCGGTGTGAAACGTAGCGCTTCTTTCAATGCGCTCAGCGCTTCGTCGTCGCGACCCTCGGCCAGCGCTTTCTCTGCCCTGCGGTGGTGGATGTCGGCCATACGTTGGCGGGCTTCACTGTGCTCAGCGTTGATGGCCAGCACCTCTTGATACGATTGCGTTGCTTCTATCAGCCTGCCTCTGGACAATGCCTGATCGCCGAGGGCCAGATGCGCTTCGCACAGGCCTGTTCGCGCCGCGACATCCCCCTCGTCTATGGCCAGCGCCTTCTGGTACTCCGCCGCCGCCTTCTGGTAAGCCTTTTGGGCCAGATAGACCGAGGCGATGCTCACCTGGGCCTGGATATTATCTGGGTCCACCTCCAGCGCCTGGCGGAAGCACTCTATTGCCTTGTCGTAGAGGCGCCTGGCTTTGTAATCGAGTCCCATCTCGATGTGCCGGCTGACGAGCGGGCCGACCTCGGTCAGTTCTTCCCGCACCCGTTCCAATGGGCGGTTTTTCTGTAGCCAGAGGCGCATCAGGTGGATCACAAACCGGTTATCCTCGGTCAAGACGTCGCTCTCACGCAGGTGCAAAAGTGCCGACTCCAAGTCCTGATTGCTGAGGGGAACCCGCTGGCGGCGGAGGAAATCGGCCAGGATGCGGACGTTAGGTTTGCCTTCCAGGTGGGTCAGGCCAGCCAAGACCCATTTCTCCACGTAGGAGGCTTCGTCCCACACCGATTTCAGGTTCACGGTGCCGCGCTCCACTACATCGTCGAGCACCGCCAGCACGTCCTCCTCGCCTATGCGCCGCTGGTTCGTCTTCTGGCAGTGCCAGAATAGTTCGTGGCACACCAACTGGGTGAAATAGGGGTGGCCGGAGGTGATCTCGCAGATGAGGTTCACCGCGCCGGGGTCGTATTCGAGTACGCCCTCCACCGGGCGGGTGATCAAATTGCAGGCATCTTCCCGAGTTAGGAAACTGATCCTCTTATAGAGGGCGGCTTTGAAGAACTCGGTGTAGGAGGCTTGCATGTTCTCCAATTTGCGGCCGGAAGAGCCGATGGAGAAGATGAAGTTCAGGCCCTCGCGTCCCATCAGCCGGCGCAGGTAATCCACTAATGGGCGGGCCAGTGTATCCCTGACCTCTGTCTCCTGCAACACATCGAACTCGTCGAAGGTCAAGAGGAGGTTGCGGTCACCGAGGAGAGGCTGGAGAGCGGGCAGGAATTGGCCGTCGAAATAATCTGGGTCGGCGGAAAAAACCTCTTGGTCGGCCAGGGGGATGCTGATGTCGCGGTCTTGTTTCAGTGTGCGCACGATCTCGCGGGCCAGCCACCACAAGAAGCGGTCCAAGGTGGTGTGGGTTCGGCCCTGCAGGTCGAAGAAAACCGGGATGTAGCGTTCGGGCAGACGGTTGGGGAGTTGCTTGAGGACGGAGGTCTTGCCGACACGACGCTGGCCATGGATGACCAGGATATGGTCGGCGTAGCGACCGGCGAGGTTATGCGCGATCCAGTCGAAGACATCGTCCCGACCGAAGAACATCCTGGCGTCGGTAACGGGTGCTCCGGCGATGTAGGGGTTGATCCGCTCGCTCACAAAGTGCCTCCTGTGCGAAGGCGCAAGGACAAAAGGCAGGCCCAGGGAGGTGTGTTGTATCGAGTGTTAGTGGACGCTGGATTATTATACAGGAAGCCATGTGTGGCGCAAAACTCCAAGCAGAAGCATTGTTCAGCGCAGAAGCATTGCTCAGCGGCAGTTGCACTGCCGCGCCCATCCGCTGGTTGCCACGGCGACCCCGCAGTGCAACTGCGGTGGAACGCAGGGCGCGCTTGTGGGGCTGGCAGTATCGCGGTATAATCCCCCTGGAGTCGTCGTGGAAAAACGAGAGTTCACCGTCGCAAACGAATACCGCTACGACCGCTCAGGGCCAGTGCGCTGGATCATCTCCCATCTGATTCGCTATCCCCTCCTGCCAGTGGCCGCAGCCGCATCCGCCGTCCTGAACAACACTTTCTACAGTTACATCCAGATCTTCATCGGCCGCGGGTTCGACCTGATCACCACACCCGGCTGGCGCACGCCGGAATTGTTGACTTTGGCGTTGAGCGTCATGGCCTGCGCTGTGGGGCAGGGGCTCACGGGGCTGGGGCGCAACTACTCGCTGGAGTTCCTGGCCCAACTCATTGAGCGCGACGCCCGCGATGAACTTTACATAAGTTTATTGGGCAAGAGTCAGACCTTTCATGGCCGGCAGCGAATCGGCGACATCATGGCTCGGGTCACCAACGACGTGCACATGCTCAACCTGATGTTCAGCCCTGGGGTGATGTTGATCTTGGATTCCCTGCTGGCAGCGGTCATCCCCATCTTCCTGATCGCCCGGCTCAATGTAGACCTACTGCTGATCCCGTGCATCTTCCTCCTCTTGCTGGTCATCACCGTGGCCGACTACAACCACAGGCTCAGCCCGGTGAGCATTGCGTTGCGCGACCAATTTGGGGTGATGAACGCTGGGCTGGCAGAAGCCATCGCTGGCATCGAGGTCGTCAAGGGCAACGTCCAGGAGCGGCAGGAGTGGGAGAAATTCGTGCGCGATGCCCGCCGGTACCGCGATTATTTCGTGCAGCAGGGGGAAATCCAGGCCCGCTACTTGCCGATGTTGGTGTTCAGCCTGGCCTGGGCGGCTGCGCTCCTGCACGCCCTTTTGTTGTGGCGAGGAGGACACATCAGCCTGGGGGAGGTCATCGCTTTCATGGGCTTGGTGGGCACCCTGCGCTTCCCCACCTTTATCTCCATCTTCTCTTTCAACCTGGTACAACTGGGGATCGCAAGCGCGAAACGCATCCTGCAACTGATCAACACGCAGACGGAACTGGACGAGAACGAGGCGGGCGTGGCAAAACCGATGCGGGGAGAGGTGATCTTCGAAAACGTCAGTTTCGGCTACGATAGCAGGCCCGTGCTCAAGAACATCAGTTTCATCGCCCGGCCGGGGGAGACCATCGCCATCGTCGGGCAGACCGGCTCCGGCAAAACGACCCTCACCCGGCTCATCAACCGCATCTTTGACGTGGACAGTGGCCGGGTGTTGGTGGACGGGGTGGACGTGCGCGACTGGAACTTGGAGTCGCTGCGCTCGCAGATCTCGACCATCGAACAGGACGTGTTCCTTTTCTCCCGCTCCCTGGCGGAGAACATCGCCTTCGGGCGGGCCGATGCCACCCAAGAGGAGATCGAACAGGCGGCACGCGAGGCGCAGGCCCACGAGTTCATCACCGGTTTTGCCGAAGGATACGACACCGTGATCGGTGAGCGCGGCGTGACTTTATCCGGTGGGGAGCGGCAGCGCATCGCTATCGCTCGCGCTTTCCTCACCAACCCCCGCATCCTGATCTTAGACGATAGCACCAGCGCCATCGATAGCGCCACCGAGGATCAGATTCAGCGCGCCATGCGCCGCATCAGCCGTCAGCGGACGACGTTCCTCATCACCCACCGCCTCAGCCAGATCCGTTGGGCGGACCGCATCCTGGTCTTGCGCAGGGGCGAGTTGGTGGATCAGGGAACACACCAGGAATTGATGCAGCGTTGCCCGGATTACCGGCGCATTTTCGCCCGATACACGTAGGCGCGACCCGTGGATATACGTAGGGGCACGCCTGGTGCGTGCCCACCGAACAATTGAGGGAGCGATATGGGTTTCATTTTGGATGGCCTGGAAACCGAGGCCTACGACCGAAGTTACAGCGATAGGGAACTGCTACGGCGCATCATCGGCTACTTTCGGCCATACAGCCGACAGATGTTCCTGGTGGCGATCATGATCGCGCTGAACTCCCTGGCGGGGACTGGCGGACCCATCCTCATCGCCCGAGGGATTGACTTGGTGGCCGAAAACCCATCCACCGAGGTCATGCTTGCGCTGGCGGGCGGCGTACTCCTCTTGGGAGTGATGGCCTGGGTGATGAACTTCGCGCGGCAACTGCTCTCCGCGCGGGTGGTGGGCGACGTGGTGCTGAGGCTGCGGGAGGACGTTTTCGACGCCACCATCCGCCATGACCTCTCCTTCTTCGATGAACATCCGTCCGGCAAGATCGTCAGCCGCATCACCTCCGACACGCAGGACTTCTCCGATGTGGCCACCTTGACGATGGACCTGTTGAGCCAGGTGTTGCTGGTGCTCATCCTCCTGGTCTGGCTGTTGCACATCAACGTGTGGCTGACTCTGCTGCTGGTGGGGATGGCACCCATCGCCGCCGGCATTGCGCTCAGTTTCCGGCGTTTCGCACGGGAGGTTACCCAGCACGCCCGGCGGGTAACCGCCAAGATCAACGCTCAGATACAAGAATCCATCAGCGGCATTATGATAGCCAAGGGTTTCCGCCAGGAGCGCGCCATCTACACCACCTTTGCGGCCAATAACACGCAGGCCTACCAAGTGGGCTTGCGGCGTGGACTGACGCTGAGCGGCATCTTCCCCATGATGGGCATTGCTTCTGGGTTGGGAGTGGCGCTCTTGGTCTACGCAGGCGGGCTGGCCACTCGCGGCGGGGCAGTCAGCCCGGGCAACTGGTACCTGTTCATGCAGGCGGTGGGGTTCTTCTGGTGGCCGATGATGAGCATCGCCTCCTTCTGGAGCCAGTTCCAGGATGGTCTCTCAGCCGCGGAGCGGGTGTTCGCCCTGATAGATGCCCAACCCAAGGTGGTGCAGACGGCAGCCGAACCGGTGGGGGCACAGTCTCTGCAAGGACAGATCGAATTCCGCCACCTTCAGTTTACCTACACCGGTTCCGAGGTGGTGTTGCCCGACTTCTCCCTGGTGGTGCACCCCCGGGAGACAGTGGCCTTCGTGGGACATACCGGCGCTGGCAAATCCAGCCTGGCGCGGCTATTGGCTCGCTTCTACGAGTTCCAGGGCGGAGAACTGTTGATAGATGGGCGGGACATCCGCCGTCTGGATCTTGCTCAATACCGGCGGCACATTGGGCTCGTGCCGCAGGAACCTTTC
Source organism: Chloroflexota bacterium (assembly GCA_014360825.1). NCBI lineage: Bacteria > Bacillati > Chloroflexota > Chloroflexota bacterium. The sequence goes on from JACIWT010000004.1 coordinate 20,805, forward strand.
CTCTTCTCGGGGACGGTGCGCGAGAACATCCGCTACAGCCGGCCCGAGGCGACTGACCAGGAGGTGTACGAGGCAGCCATGCGCATCGGCAACGGCGATTGGCTCGCTGACCTGCCGGATGGATTGGACACCGATGTGGGCGAGCGTGGGGCGAACCTTTCGATGGGGCAAAGGCAACTGGTGGCCCTGGCGCGGGTGCTACTCAAAGACCCATCCATCCTCATCCTGGACGAGGCCACGGCCAGCGTGGACCCCTTCACCGAGGCGCAGATCCAGGAGGGGTTGGATGTGGTAATGCACGGGCGCACCGCCATTGTGATTGCCCACCGCCTTTCCACGGTGCGCAATGCGGACCGAATCGTGGTGCTGCGCGATGGTCAGATCATCGAGGAGGGGGATCACGAGTCGCTGCTGGCGGCGGGCGGCCACTACAGTGAACTATACAACACCTACTTCCGCCACCAGTCGCTGGAGTACATCGAGCAGGCAGGCTTCTTGCGTGAAAGGTGAGATGCAGGCCCTTAGGGTTTCAGAACCTTAAGGATTTGCGTTGCCTTGCGGGAGAATCGGAGGTATAATTACGGCGCGGCGGGCTACATAGGATTTCGAGTGGCACGGAGGTTTTGATGGGCGCTGTAAGGACGGAGTATTTGTATATCACTCGTCAGCCCGGGGTGTGCGATGGCCGGCCAATCATCAAGGGCACGCGGACGCCGGTCAAAGCGATTGTGGGCTACTATAAACTCGGTCTTAGTGTGGAAGAGATTCTCGAGGGCCTACCCCATTTGACCCCTGCTCAGGTCTATGAGGCCCTCTGCTACTATCATGACCACCAGTCGGAGATTGAACAGGACATCGAAGAAAGCCGGGTTGAGCGACTGATAGAGCGCTATGGCCTAAAAATGACGGCAGATGGTCGCATCATAGCAGAGGGAAACCGTGAGTCCTGAATCCCTCCTCTTCATTCGGCTTTACCTGGATGAAGATGTCCACAAGCGCGTGGCCACTGCGCTTCGATTACGTGGTTTCGACGTGATCAGCGCCCACGAAGTGGGCCGTTGGGGTTTGAGTGACGAAGAACAACTGGCCTATGCGACCGCTGAAGGACGGGCTCTTTTCACCCACAATACCTCTGACTACCTGCAGCTTCACCTGGACTGGCTACAACATGGAAAGGAGCACTACGGTATTATCCTGTCTGATCAAGTGCCCGTTAATGTGTTAGTGCGTCGCCTGCTCAACTTGCTGAACCACGTAACTGCTGATGAGATGCGTAACCAGATCCGCTGGCTACAGGCCTTCAGGTAGAACGACCTCGAAAGTATAGCCCCTTAGGATTTTCGGAAACCCTAAGGGGCTTGTTGTTGTCCCTATAACGGTGGGAACTGCCCGGTGCGGCTGTCGGCTCGGATGAGCAAAGCGTCGCTCTGCTTGGCTTCGCTGAATTTGATTAGTCCGGCGAGATAGGCGAAATCCCCGTCCACCACTAAACCGTGAACCACATCCTCATCTGCGCCACCCCAGCGGCTTTCCCAGAGGAGTTGACCTTCGGGGCTGAACTTCAGCAGGAAGATATCCGTGGGGCTGGTGCTGGTTTGGCGCGAGTTCACGGCCAGCAAGACATTTCCAGAAGGGTCCATTGCGGCAGCGCGACCCGTGTGTTCGCCGCTTTCGTCGCCCCAGAGCCTGTCCCAGAGCAAGTGCAATTCTCTGTCGTACTTCAGTAGGAAAATCTGGTTGCCGCTCCCGAGTTTCATGTTGATGCCCACGACGTACAAAGATACCCCATCGCTGGTCATACCCAGGCCGTCCGCCAATGCCGACTGGCCCCAGGTGACGTGCTGGAGATATGCGCCGGTTTCTTTGGAGAACCTGGCGACGACCGCCTGGCCTCCGAGGAACATGTTGGTGCCGTTCACTCGCCCGGAGACGTGGATGCTGTCTTCGGTCACCACCATTTGTCCATCCGCTGTGTCGAAGCCTTCTGTCCCCCAGACAGTCTGCCAGATTTCCTTGCCCTGTCGGTCCAGTTTCAGGACGCCGATATCGTAGCCGGTCTTTTCACTGGTGGTCCAGCCGGAGACATAGATATAGTCGCCATCCACCACCAGTCCGTCCACTTCTTCGTAGCCGAAGCCCTGCCCCCAGGTGAACTCCCACAGTAGGCTGCCCGTGTTTGCGTCGAGAGCCAGGACAGCCATATCCGCCTCTGTAAGCCCGGCAGCGGTGTGGGTCAGCCCGCCGACGTACACGAACGGCTCTGCCACATCCACGATGAACGCTTTTTCCTGAAACCTATCGCCCCATTCGGTATGCCACAATTCTTCGCCCTCTGGCGTGAACTTGTAGATGGACATATCAGTGAACCATTGGTCTGGTTTCTGTTCGTATGCGGCGAGGTAGATGTTGCCTGAGGAGTCCACATCCACACCCCAGGCCTGGTCGGCTTTGGGACCGCCACGCAGGAGGTACCAAAGATGGGCGGGGTGGACGGTCGGGGTGGGGGAGGACGTAGGTGGGAGAGGGGTGGATGTCGGGGTCCGCCGACAAGCGAGCGCTGTTAGTATCAGCACCGCGAGCGCAAGAAGCATTCTTCTCATCAGATGCCTGTCCTTTTCCCCAATTGGGCGTCTCAAAGCGGTTCGAGTTCCGCCTCGCGGAGTTCGACCACTCTCCCCGTCAGTGAGGAGTAAACAACGTAACCATTGTAGGGATGTCCTGGTTGGGCTGGTATCGCCCTCAGGATCTGCACTTCGTCGCCGTAGTTGAAAAACGTCGTGCCATCGATGATGACTCGCAACGTCCTGCACGTTTCTCCTTCTTTGTACACGAGCATGGCTGCCTCCTTTTGTGCTTCTTCCTTGCTTCCGGATGGCTTTTGCCTGCGTTTCAGAACGGCAACGGAAGTATGTTAGCCCATGGAAAACTCTTGCTCCGGTCAAGCAGGTGCAGGTTCTCACGCCACAGCGAGATGACCTTTTCCATGATTTGCCACGGCTGCACTTTCAGTATTCGCTTACCACACCACTCGGATAACTCTACCGCAGGAAAATCTTCTCGCATCGCCCAGTAAGGCAGTGTCTGTTGTCCGTATTCTTGCTGTTTGGGCATTCCTCCGTGCAAGAGGCCATTTCGAATGACGTCCCAGAAATTCTGAGCAGTCTCTTTGTCTACACCGAAGTCGGTCGCAAACTGACTGATAATCGCGCTTGTGTCAGCATTGTGACCTGATTTCTCAATTACCGCTACCGCATACCGCTCGTATAGGAAACAGCACGTCGCAAGTGCGACAAAGCCCCCAGCCCCGTTAGGTATTTCTCGCAGTCTCTCCAGGGGTTGTACGTACCATTTCTCAAATAGATCCTCTGGTCTATCCATAACTTCCTCCTACGAACTACATCTCTTCTTTCTCCTCCGCCGCGAGATCATCCCCGAGCCAACACTCGCACCGCCGTGAGCGCATAGATCGCCGCGCAATTGTAGATATCAGCGAGCCGGACGAACTCATCCGGCCCGTGTGAGACCGACAAGAGCCCTGGCCCATAGGCGAAAGCCGGGATGCCCCGCTGGGCGTAGAAGCGAATCTCGAGGAGTCCAGGACACATTTCGAATGAGGGCGACCGCCCCGTGATTGCCTCCACGCTCTCCGCCAGCGCCTGTGCCACCGGGTCATCCTTGGAACAGCCCGCGGACGTCCCCTCCTGGAGGATCTCCACGTCCAGATCCATCCCCTCCCCTCTTAGTCCCTCAAAGAGCGCGAATAGCCTGCGTTTCTCTGTCTCCAGGTCCTCCTCGGGATTGATCCGGCGGTCCACCGTGAACGAGCACTCGGCCGGGACGAGGTTGAAGTTCGTGCCGCCCTCGCATCGTCCACCCACCAGCAGGATAGAGCGTCGGGCCGCTTCCGGCTCGATGGCGAAGCCTGTGCTTCTGGACTCCACCTCGGCCTTGAGTTCCAGCAGTGCATTCGCCACGGCGAGCATCCGCTCGAATGCATTGACGCCCTGATAATGTAAGCCAACGTGAGCGGGTTTGCCCTTCACCGTTACACGCAAGGAAAGAGCACCGCGATTCGCGTTCCAAATCACGCCGCTGGTGGGTTCCGACATGAGCATGCCGATGCCGTCCACCCCGAGCAAACCTGCATCGGCGAGGTAGCGCGATCCGAAGGCGCCGCCCGTCTCCTCATCGGGGACGATGGTCAGGCCAACTCTGCCTTGCAGGGCGATGCCACAGTCCTTTAGGGCTTTGACGGCATAGATCATGGCCGCGAGACCGCCCTTCATGTCCGACGAACCGCGCCCGAAAAGTTCCCCGCCCTTTACATAAGGATGGAACTGCGCCTCGCTCGATGCGGGCACAACGTCGTAGTGACCGTGGAAGTAGAGCGTCCTTTCGCCTTTGCCGTAGGAACTCAGGAGGCAATAGCGGGGGTGAAGTGGTGGGCCATCGGGGACCTCCAGGATGGTGGGGTCTAATCCGATTTCCTGCAACTTGCTGGCGATCCGCTCGACGCACGCCGAGTATGATTTGCCAGGCGGGTTCTCGGTGGGGATGGCCACCAGTGCTTTGGTGAAATCTACGATTTCATCGCGGTACGATGCGATGGCGTCGAGGATCAGGTTTTGCATTGTCTCTGGTGTTGTGGTCATGTGGGATTGCGCCTAGCTCCTTTCCACTCCCAGTCTCTGAAGAAATCTACGTTTCGTACCATTGTGGAATCAAGAACATCGTGGTGTCGCTTGATCTGGTCTAGCACGTTACACAGGTCGCGTTCAACGATTGCCAATTTGCAGTATGGTAAAGCAGACAAGTGACCCAAATCGCCGAAGTCGGATAGTTTGTCAGGTTCACGGCGTCCGAGGTAATACTTATAGAAGATGACTAGGGCAAAAAGCCTGATAGATAGAAACACCTCAGTGTGTAGATCCTGGCTCTTGTCCTTGAAGGATGCTAGGAAACTACGGTGTGTGTTGGCCAACCATTGGATCACGATGAAATCGGCGAACTGGCCAGACTGCCGCGCTGTGTACTTGCCTGATTTGGAAAGAGGGAAGTTGCCCTTCAAACTGTCGTGCCTGGCGCGCATCTGCTTGGCGTGTGCCAATTGCTGGCGGCGAGCCTCAGCCAGTTTCTCCGATGTAAACCAGCCGAGCAGGGTCTCATGACCGTCGCGCTGAAGTAAGAGCTGGTTGAGGGGATAAAGCAGTAAGGAATCTTGTCGGCGCTGTGGATGAGATTCCACCTCCTCATCGAGGATAGCATCCCATGTCTTGACAGCAGCCGATGGTAGTAGGATCAGCAGATCTGTCAGTGTCGCATGGAGGTCTGTAGCATCTGCGAGTTCCGCTAGGTTGGCACTACTTAGCGCAAGGCACAAATCGTTTGTCAGCAAAAAGTCCAGCAAACGATTCCACAGGTGAGTATTCTGGGCAAGGTGGCTGTAGATGTTTGTATCCAGATATACGAAACGCGAGAAAGAAATGTTGCTCATCATGAATCATTTGTTTACATACAGGACAGTGGCACATAACGAGAAAGCTCAGTGGCGCTGTTGTAGCACGGGGGAGGTGAGTCAGCTGCACGCAGGTTAGCCTGTGTCAGGATTATACTCCTGCCTGTATTTTCCCATCGCAGTTGCTAACAGACTCCTGAACTGTAGTATGCGATCACGCAATTCCTCAAGGATGCTCAGGTCGCTTAGCGTGTAGTTCATGGGTATTACCAGGGCCCAAGGTGGCATATCGGACATCTGAGTGACATAATTTACAAGCTTGTCTGTAAAGCCTTTCATATGGACCCAGTCTTGGGAGAGTTTACCCCATAAAGCAACAAAATCATTCGCTCTCCCTAATTCCTCCCCTAATTCTTTCATAATTTTGGAAGTGCTCAGCTCCGCTTGATGGATCTCCTGCTCTAATAGCTCCAATCTCTCCTGAAAGAACGGCACTTCTGGGTGTTGTGAGTCTGCAAGATAACACTTCACTAGCGATTCAAGTATCAACCTAAGTTCCATGAAACAGGCAGGAACATTGCCCGCCAGCAAGTCGAAGTAAACAGCGTAGCTCAAAGGCATGAGGACGTGATGGGTAAAGAATGCCATTGCACGCTCGACATAATCCTTTTCCCTCTCTGGTCTCTTCACAGCACAGGCTACTTCGTCTATAGCGTCATTGATGAGTTCTATGACTTCCTCACAAGTTCCCTTCGCATTCTCGGAAAGGAACCTCTCATTCTCTGCCATCACCTCAGCGATATGGGCAACATACTCAGCTGCTGCTGAACCACCATTGACCTCTTCCGTCATCTATCAGCCCTCTACCTTAGTTTGTTCGGAATCCGCCCGCGTAAAATAAGAGCCATAACCCGTCAACGACCCGCGGAACCCGCGAGGCACATACCCTACGAGCCATCTCTTGCTTCTTGCCTCCTGCATCTTGCCTCCTGCATCCTGCCCCTTGCCTCCTGCCCCTACTCCCGGGCCCGCAACTGCGGGAAGGCGATCACCTCGCGGATGGAGGTCTGGTCGGTGAAGATCATCACCATCCGCTCGATGCCGAAGCCCAGTCCGCCGGTGGGCGGCATGCCGTGCTCCAGCGCCAGCAGGAAATCCTCGTCCATCGGATGCGCCTCTTCGTCGCCCAGGTCGCGGTCGCGGGCCTGGGCTGCGAAGCGCTCCCGCTGGTCCAGCGGATCGTTCAGTTCGCTGTAGGCGTTGCCCAATTCCAGCCCGCCAATGAAGAACTCGAAGCGCTCCACTACCTTATCGGATCCCGGCTTCGTTTTGGCCAGGGGGGAGATCTCCAGCGGGTACTCGGTGACGATGGTAGGGGCGATGAGGCGGGGTACCACGTGCTCGCCGAAGAGTTCGTCCACCAGTTTCCCGTAACTGGGTTGGGGTTCCAGGGCCAGATTTCGCTCGCGCACCTGGGCCTGGAGCGCCGCCAGATCGTTTGCCGCCTCGATGTCTATGCCGGTGGCGTCGAGGATGGCCTGGCGCATGGTGATGCGCTGCCAGGGTGGAGTCAGGTCAATGACGTGGCCCTGATAGGTGATCTGGGTCGAGCCCAGCACCTCGCGGGCCGCGGTGGCCCACATATCCTCTACCAGCGCCATCATATCGTGGTAGTCGGCATAGGCCACATAGACCTCCAGTTGGGTGAACTCGGGGTTGTGGCGGGTGGAGATGCCCTCGTTGCGGAAGTCCTTGCCGATCTCATACACCTTGTCCAGGCCGCCGATAATCAGGCGCTTGAGATAAAGTTCGTCGGCGATGCGCAGGTAGAAGTTGGCCTTCAGTTCATTATGGTAAGTGATGAAGGGGCGTGCTGCCGCGCCGCCGTAGATGGGCTGGAGGATGGGCGTCTCGACCTCGATGAAGCCGCGCTCATCCAGGTAGCGCCGCAGGGCAGCCACGATGCGGGTGCGGGTGAGGAGGATGCGCCGCGCCTCTTCGTTGGCCAGGAGGTCCAGGTAGCGCTGGCGGTAGCGGATCTCCACGTCGCGGATGCCGTGCCACTTCTCCGGCATCGGGCGCAGCGCCTTGGCCAGCATCTGGAAGGAGCGCACGTGGACTGTGACCTCGCCGGTGTGAGTGCGGAAGAGGGTGCCTGTCGCGCCGACGAAATCGCCCAGGTCGAAGTAGCGCTTGAAGAATTCGTACTCTTTCTCGCCCAGCGTGTCCAGCCGGAAATAAAGTTGCAGGCGTCCATCGCCATCCTGGATGTGGGCAAAGGCGGATTTGCCCATAATGCGGATGCCCACCAGCCGCCCGGCCACTGTAACCTCACTGCCCTCGCCGTCCTGATCGAAGGCGGCCAGCGCTTGGGCGGTGGAATGGGTGCGTCGGAAGCGGGGCGGGTAGGGATCCACGCCCATCTCGCGCAGGGCACGCAGTTTGGCCAGGCGGCTCTCGTGCTCGTCGGTGATCCCGGTCATGTATTCACTCCACGTTGAGAAGACGGAAGACTAATCTCCCATCTGGGGTCTGGACGTACACCAGGTCGCCTTTCTTATGACCCATCAGGGCCCGGCCCAATGGGGACTCATTGGAGATGCGCCCGTTGGCGGGGTCAGATTCCGCTGCGCCAACGATGTGGAAGGTCTCGGGAGGATTGCGGCCCTCGCGCACGGTTACCTTGCTGCCCAGGGTGACGACACCGGGGGAAGTCGGCTCCTCGATGATGACGGCGTTCTTGAGCAGCGCCTCCAGGGTCATGATGCGCCCTTCGACGAAGGCCTGTTCATCTTTGGCGGCATCGTAGGCGACGTTCTCCATGATATCGCCGCCCTCCTTGGCCTGGCGGATGTTCTCGGCCACTTGGGGGCGGCGCACCGTGCGCAGGTACTCCAATTCCTCTTGGAGTTTGCGCTTCCCCTCGGGGGTGAGGAAGACTGGCTTTTCAGCCATGGAACTGCCACACTCCTTGTAGATTTTTGCTGTATGGAGCACGCGAAGCCGCGCGGGGCATAGCAAAAAAGCGCCCAACGGCGCGGCGTATTACCATCAATATTATAGTCCAAAATCGAGAAAAATGCAAAAACCGTGCTAAGCCTGAATCATTTGCCCGCAATTGTTCAGTGGCAGTTGTCATTGTTCAGTGGCAGTTGTACTGCCGCTGAGCGCGCTCGTTGCCAACTTGTCCTACGTTGACATCATCCCGCGCCCGTGCTATAATCCCGCCAGAAAGGAAGGGAATAGAAGTGGCAAATATCCGGAGGCTGGTTTTGGACGTGCTCAAGCCCCACGATCCTTCCATCGTGGACCTGGCAGCCAAATTAGGCGATCTGCCGGGTGTGGAGGCGGTGAACATCAGCATCTACGAAATAGACCGCAAGGTCGAGAACGCCAAGATCACCCTCGAAGGGTCCAACGTCGTTTACACCGAGGTCATCAAGATCATCAACGAGAACGGTGGCACAGTGCACTCCATTGATGAGGCCGTCGCTGGCCGGCTGATCATTGACGACGCTGCCACCCTCCAAGACTGATCACGCTGCCGACGCATAATACGCCTCGACCGAAGAATTTCCGCCGATGCTTTTCCTGCACGAAGGACTGGAAAGACTGCGCGAAGACATGGAGGTCGCCGAAGTCGGTGAGATCGCCCGGCGGCTTTTCGCTATGAACGCCTTCGATGGCGTGCTCACCATGGTCGGCGTGCTGGTGGGCAGTTTCACCGCCCACGTGCGCCATCCCCGCGTGGTGCTCATCACCGGGCTGGCCACCAGCGCCTCGATGGGCATCTCCGGCCTCTGGGGGGCCTACCTGACCGAATCCGCTGAGCGCAAGCGCAGCCTGGACGAACTGGAAGAATACACTCTCACCGACCTGACGGCAACGCGCATCGGCCAGGCCCAGCGCCTGGCGGTGATCATCGTCGCCCTGGTGGACGGGCTGGCCCCGCTCCTGGCGGCGCTATTCGTGCTCTCGCCGTTTTTCGCGGCGGCGCTGCTGGGTGAGATCACCCGGATGTACTATCTCTCTGCGGGAATGGCCATGCTGGCCCTCTTTGGGCTGGGCATGCTCTTGGGCTCCATCTCCAGGGAGAGCCTGGTCGTCTCCGGGCTGAAGATGGTGGGGGCCGGGCTGGTGGCGGTGATGGTGGGACTTCTTTTGGGGCCGGCGGCGGAATAAAGGCAAACGCGTAGCGACGGCTACATAGGCGAAGCCTCGCCGTCGAATAAAATCGCCCGTGTGCGACGGCTACAGGTAGAAAGTCCCTCTGGGACTTTGTGGGTGTAGCCCGGAAATTTATTTCTGGGCGACCTGAGGGACGAAATTTCACCCATGGAGTTGTGATAGATGGAGACATTGAAAGGGATCGCTGCTTCCAAGGGCGTGGCCTTGGGCCCCGCGTATATCTATCGCCCTGTTATCTGTGGCCCCTCGCGCCCGGCCCAAGCGCCTGCGGATGCGGAGACCGAATTGGGTCGCTTGGCCGAGGCCATAGATGCCTCGCGCCAGCAACTGCAGGACATCTATGAGTCGGCTGTGCGCGAGATCGGCGAGGAGGCGGCGGCCATCTTTCAGGCCCACCAGGCTTTCCTCGACGATCCTATGCTCTTGGATTCCATCCGCGAGCGCATCCAGAAAGGCGAGGACGCCGAGACCGCGGTGCGTGGCGCTTTCGCCGCCTTTGCCGCCCAGTTCGATGCCATGGAGGACCCCTATTTCCGTGAGCGCGCCGCTGACCTGCGGGATGTGGGCGAGCGCGTATTGCGCAACCTGTGCGGTGCGGAGACCTCTTCCTCCCTCACCCGGCTGGACCGGAACGTCATCGTCGTCGCCCAGGATCTGACGCCCTCCGACACTGCCCAGATGGACAAGGCCCACGTCCTCGGTTTCGCCACTGCCCGCGGCGGCGAGACCTCCCACACTGCCATCATCGCCCGTATCCTGGGCATCCCGGCGGTGGTGGGCATCGGCGACGGCATCATGAACGTCGGGCCGGGCCAGGAACTGATCTTGGACGGCGAGCAGGGGCTGGTCGTTGTCGCGCCCGACCAGTCCACCCGCGAGGAATACGAGCGCCAGCGAGCATACTTGGCAGCACAATGCGCACTGGAGATGAAGGCGGCCCAGGAGCCTGCCGTAACTCTGGACGGCCACCGGGTGGAGGTGGTGGCGAACATCGCCGATGTAGGGTCGGCCTGCGAGGCGCTGGAGTACGGGGCCGAAGGGGTGGGGCTTTTCCGCACCGAGTTCCTCTACCTGGACCGCACCTGTATGCCCGACGAAGAGGAGCAATACGCCGCCTACCGCGCCGTTGCCGACGCGATGGGCGACCGCCCGCTCATCATCCGCACTTTGGACATCGGCGGCGACAAGCAACTGCCTTATCTCGACATCGGCCAGGAGATGAACCCCTTCTTGGGCTACCGCGCCATCCGCTTGAGTCTGGGCACACCGGACCTTTTCGCCGCCCAGTTGCGGGCCATCCTTCGCGCCGCTTACGAGCGCAACGTGAAGGTGATGTTCCCCATGGTGGCCACGGTCGAAGAAGTGCACGCTGCCAAAGAGGCACTGGCCCAGGCCCAAGCCGAACTGGCGGCCCGGAAATGCCCCTTCGCCACGCAAATGGAAGTGGGCATCATGGTCGAGATCCCAGCCGCGGCCATCGCCGCGGACATCCTGGCCCCCGAGGTGGATTTTTTCAGCATCGGCACGAACGACTTGGTGCAATACACCCTGGCCGTGGACCGGGTGAACGAGAAGGTCTCGTATCTCTATCAGCCGCTGCACCCCGCCATCCTGCGCCTGATTGACCACGTGATCCGCGCCGCCCACGCCGAGGGCAAGTGGGTGGGGATGTGCGGGGAGATGGCAGGCGATCTGTTGGCCATCCCGATTCTGTTGGGGTTGGGGCTGGACGAGTTCAGCATGAACGCCTCGGTCATCCCGGCGGCGAAGGCCCTGATCCGCCGGTTGAAGGTAGAGGAGATGCGCCACTTGGCCCAGGAATGCCTGAAGTGCAAGACCGCCGACGAGGTGCACGCCTGGGTGGTGGAGGTGGTGGGGGAGAAACCCGCCGGCTGACTGAACATTGTGGGAGCAATCTCCAGATTGCGACTGCCGCCGCCGTCGAATAAAATTCGACGGCTACGTGTAGAAAGTCCCTGTGGGACTTTGTGGATGTAGCCCGAGTATGTATTCTTGGGCGGGACTAATAGAGCCTCCGCTCTACCTGTATGGGCCGCCCGGCTATGTTGCCACAGTGGGATGCCGGCCCATGGGACCTGCAGGCGCGGGTTCAATTGCCTGTCAGAGTGGCAAGCCCGCAGTACAACTGCCGCCGACGAGGTGCACGCCTGGGTGGTGGAGGTGGTGGGGGAGAAACCCGCCGGCTGAACAAATTTGCCCGTGTGCGACGGTTATTGAAACCCATCGGTCCCGGGTGTAACATGGATGAGAGAATGTGGGATAATGTGCAAATAGCGTTTGTTGGCTCAGGAGTGATGGCCGAAGCCATGATCAGGGGCCTCTTGACACAAAATGTAGTTGCCCCGGAGCAGATTGTGGCGGCTGGACCGCGTTTGGAGCGCGGTGCCGAACTCCAACAGAAGTACAAGGTGCGAGTTACCACTGACAACCGCGAGGCGGTCCGGGGTGCCGAAGTAGTGGTCCTCTCGGTAAAACCACAGGTTCTGTCGGGCGTTCTATCGGACTTGCGGGGAGATATCCCCAGTCCGGCCCTGGTACTCTCCATCGTCGCCGGGGCCCGTTTGGCACTCATCCAACGCGAATTGGATCACCCATACGTGGTGCGTTCGATGCCCAACACTCCCGCCCAGATTGGTCAGGGTATAACGGTGTGGACAGCGTCGCCTGCCGTGAGTCCTGAGCAACGCGAGCGGGCTCGTGCTATTTTGAAAGCGCTCGGTGAAGAGATTTTTGTGGAGGACGAAGATTATTTGGACATGGCCACCGCTCTCTCGGGCACCGGGCCGGCGTACGTTTTCCTGTTCATCGAGGCTTTAGTGGATGCTGGGGTGCACCTCGGCTTTCCACGCTACATGGCTGAGCGTCTGGTGCTGCAAACAGTGAAAGGTTCCGTGGAATATGCCCAGCGGGATCGGCACCATTTGGCCCACCTGCGCAACCAGGTGACCTCACCAGGTGGCACTTCGGCCGAGGCGCTGTACTACCTGGAGAAGGCGGGCTTTCGCACTGCAATTTCTCGCGCTGTCTGGGCAGCCTATCAGCGCTGTGTGCAGTTAGGACGGGGAAAGAAGCAGAGCACGATTGAGGAAGGGTGAGCCCTGCCACTAAAGACTTCCGAAGTCTTGAAGACTTCGGAAGTCTTTAAGTCTTTAGGTTGAAGTCTGACAAAGACAAGGAGATGTTTGCTTATGCCTCGACGCACCATTCAATTTGTGCCTGGCGAATACTACCACCTCTATAATCGAGGTAATAATCGGCAGAACATTTTCTTTGAGCGTGAGAACTATCTGTTCTTTCTGCGGCAGATTCGCCTATACCTCGCCCCGCAGATAAGGACTTCGGAGGTCTGTAAAGGTATAGTGGTAGCCTATTGCCTGATGCCAAATCACTTTCATTTGCTGCTCACTCCTCAGAGTGAGAATCTCTCCCACCAGATGCAATTGTTGTCCATTTCTTTCACCAAAGCGATGAACCGACGGTACAGCCGGGTTGGAGCGCTCTTCCAGGGGGCGTTCCAGGCCGTGCACGTAGAACGGAATGAGCACCTGTTGCACCTATCACGTTATATTCATCTGAACCCCGTAGCAGCAGGGCTAGTCAGACGGCCCGAGGATTGGGAGTTCTCCAGCTACCGTGACTACATTGGCCAACGCAATGGCGCCTTGCCCGCGCCCGGGATTATCCTCTCGCAGTTCTCTAGTTGTAGGGAATATCAGTCGTTTGTAGAATCCTACGCCGAACACGACTTGAGCGTTATCGCCCATCTGTTGATAGATGACTAGCCCACAGACTCACAGACTTCCGAAGTCTTCAAGACTTCGGAAGTCTGTGATGTCCATACTTAATGTCTCCCCATCAGCCACTGTATCCCCGTCACCAAGCCCCAGGCCGTGTATCCCACCAGAATCACCCGCGCGATTGGCCAGCCCTGCCGCAGCGCCCACCAACTGGTTACCGCGAAGGCAAAGGTAGCCACCAGCCCGATCGTCGCGGCCCGGGCGAATTCGGCGGAGAGGACGTAGTCCCCGCCCGTGTTGCTGAAAACGATCCACAGCGTCAGCGGGATGGTCAGCGGCATCGAAGCGATGATCCCACCTAACACCCGCCACCTATCGCCTATCAGCGACACGGTGGTGATCACCACCATCGAGATGAGGATCTGATAAACGCGATTGGTGTCCATGGGCTTCGTGTTCTCCCGTTCGGCGATTGAAATCGCATCTTGAGGGCGCCTGCGGCGCCGGCCGTCCGCCTGCGCGGATGGAATGTTTGCGTCCCTGTTGTCGGCGATTGAAATCACATCTTGGGGGCGCCTGCGGCGCTGGCCGTCCACCTGCGCGGACGGGGTATTTGCGTCCCCGCAGGGGGACGCTTGGTCGAAGGCCCGCGAGGCGCAGTTTCAACCGCCTGCGATCTCCGCCCAAAGAATCAAGTCCAGCCCTGCCTCGAACGGGTTGGTCAGGTCTTCGTGGTGTGGGACGACCCGCACCGTGTAGCCATAGAGCCCACTCGCCGAGCAGGGCACCGTGCCCACGAAGACGTAGTCTCCGTCGGATTTCGCCTCGGCACAGGCCATATCTTTCACCTGCCCGTGGGTAATGCGACCATCGGCGTCCACTGGGCCACAGTACAGTTGCACCCGCACGTCCTCCGGCGACAAGTCGCCCAGGTGAACGTGCGCCCACACCTCCACCTCGGCCCCCACGTTCACCACGCCAGCGCGGTTGCTGGTTACCTCGCCGATCTCCACCTTGTCCCAGCCCAGGCGTAGGGTGGCCTTCCACTGCGCCAGCGTCCGGGCCCGGGCAGCGTTCTCTTGCACCAGGCGGGTGTAGCGCTCGGCAGCGGGCAGGTACAGTTGTTCGGTGTACTCTCTCAGCACGCGATCAGTATTATAGGTCGGACACAGTGCCCGCATAGATGCTTTCATGCGACTGATCCAGCGCCTGGGCAGGCCGTTGGCTCCACGGTCGTAGAAAAGAGGCACGATCTCCTTCTCCAGAAGGTCGTAGAGGGCGTTGGACTCGACCTCGTCTTGATATTCGAGGTCCTCGTACTCCTCGCCGCGGCCGATGGCCCAGCCCACTTCGGGCGTGTAAGCCTCATCCCACCAGCCGTCCAGGATGCTCACGTTCAGGACCCCGTTGGCAGCGGCTTTCATACCACTTGTGCCACTGGCCTCCCGTGGGCGGCGTGGCGTGTTCAGCCAGATGTCTGCTCCCTGGAGGAGATAGCGGGCCACGTTCATATCGTAGTCCTCGATGAAGACGATGCGGCGGCGGAACTCGTCCTGCCGGGCCACGTGAATGATCTGGCGGATCATCTCTTTGCCCTCGTTGTCGTGGGGGTGGGCTTTCCCGGCGAAGATGATTTGCACCGGACGGTCCGGGTCGTTCAGGATGCGGGCCAGTCGCTCGGGGTCGTGCATCAGTAGGGTAGCGCGCTTATAGGTGGCGAAGCGCCGCGCGAAACCGATGGTCAGCGCCCCAGGATCGAGCACCTCGTCGGCCTCGGCGATCTCCGCTGGTGACGCGCCCTGCTGCTCCCTTTGGGCGCGCAGCCGCATCCGGACGAAGGCCACCAGTCGCTCGCGGCGGCGCTCGTGCGTGCGCCATAGTTCCTCGGCGGGCACCTGGTCTATTCGCGCCCAGAGAGCAGCGTTGGTCGGATCGTTGCGCCACTGGGGCCCCAGATAGCGGTCGTATAGCCCCGCGATGTCCTGCGAAACCCAGGAGAGAAGATGGATACCGTTGGTGATGGACGTGATGGGTATCTCGTCCTCTGGGACATCGGGCCACACTGACTGCCACATCGTCCGCGCCACCCTCCCGTGGAGTTTGCTGACCCCCGCTGTGACAGCGGAGAGGCGCATGGCCAGGATCGCCATGTTGAAGGGCCCGTCGTTGTCACCTAACGGTCGCCCCAGGGCCAGGAATTCCTGCGGCGATAGACCCAGGGCGGGGAGATAATCAGCGAAATACTGGTTTACGAGAGCCGGAGGGAACTGGTCAATCGCGGCCGGGACATTGCTGTGAGTGGTGAAGATATTGCCGGCGGCAGCGGCCTCCCGCGCTTCGGAGAAGGAGAGACCCTCTTCTACCATCAACATGCGGATGCGCTCCAGGCCCAGGAACGCCGAATGCCCCTCGTTCATGTGGCATACAGTAGGCCGCAGGCCCAATGCCGCCAGGGCACGCATACCGCCGATCCCGATCATGATCTCCTGCTTGATGCGCATCTCCAAGTCGCCGCCGTACAGGGTATCGGTGATATCTTGGTCTTCGGGACTGTTGGCGGCCACGTTGGTGTCCAGCATATACAGTGGCACCCGCCCCACCTGGATGCGCCACACCTGGGCCACAACCTTCCGCCCAGGGTAGGGCACCTCGACGGTGACCGGGCTGCCATCCTCCTTGCGCTCCAGGGTGATTGGCATATTGTAGAAATCGTTGACCGGATAACGCTCGCCCTGCCAACCGTCGGCGTTGAGGTACTGGCGGAAATATCCTTGCTGATACAATAGTCCCACGCCGACGAGTGGCAACCCCATATCGCTGGCCGATTTCAGGGAGTCACCCGAGAGCACGCCCAATCCCCCCGAATAGAGGGGGATGGCATCGGCCAGGCCGAATTCCGGGGAGAAAAAGGCGATGAGCAAAGGCGGTTGGCCCGGCGCCGCTGCGCTACCGTAGGTCTTCGGATACCAGGCGGTGGTGTTGCCGATGTACTGGTCGAAGCGGTGCAATACGCGCTCCATCTGAGCCAGAAAACCCTCATCCGAGGCAATGGCATCCAGCGCCTCCTGGCGCATCACGCCGAGCATCCGCACCGGGTTATGACCGCTGGTCTCCCACAGGTCGCGGTCGAGACGGCGGAACAGGTCAATGGTCTCGTGGTCCCACGACCAGCACAGGTTATACGCCAATTCCCTGAGCCTGGATATTTTCTCCGGCAGGGCAGGGATAACGGTGATGGTCCGGATCGGTCGCATATTCTCAATTGCTCCTTTGGAATAACTTCACCCTATGTTTTCCGTTCAGGATTCTCGATGTCCTGATCCCATTGGGTTGGGTTCAGGTAGATGTATTCGCGGATGGCATCCCATTCGCGTTCATTGCGGATAATGTGTTCGTAATAATTGCGTTGCCAGACGACAGCGCCGGGGGTACAGCGCCATTCATTGATGCGTTTGGTAGCAGCGGATTTAAATGAGCGCACGATAGTTGCCAATGAACCCGACAATGGCCTACCAAATCGTTCCATCGTAGGGGCACGGCATGCCGTGCCCCTACGATAATCCGCGCGGTCGAGGATGACGATGATCCCGTGTATGTGGTTGGGCATGACCACGTATTCGTCCAATTCCACGTCGCGAAAATGTACTGGTATGGCGTTCCAACATACGGCTGCAATCTCGCCCAATGGGTTCAACACCATCTTGCCATCCGCGATCGTGCCAAATAGGCATTCTCGGTTCTGGGTGCAAATGGTCACGAAATACGCCCCGGCCTGCGAATAATCGTATCCGCGCAGGCGAATGGAACGGCGACGATGTTCTGCCGGATTGCACATCATCCCTCCGTGGGGCACACCCGTGTGCTGGGCGGACACAAGGCCCGCCCCTACACCGATGGGCGGACTCATAGGCCCGCCCCTACACCGATGGGTGGACACAAGGCCCGCCCCTACGCCGATGGGCGGACACATAGGCCCGCCCCTACGCCGATGGGCGGACACATAGGTCCGCCCCGACAAGCCAATCGGCCCAATCGCCGATGCCCTCCTTCGTCGTTGCCGAAACCTGAAAGATGCGCGCCGTGGGGTTCAATCCCTGCACCAGGGCGCGGAACTCAGCCAGTCTGAACGGCAGGTAGGGCAATAGGTCCACCTTGCTGATGACCACGGCATCGGCGCGAATGAAAATGCCTGGGTACTTATAGGGCTTGTCATCGCCCTCAGGAATGCTGGCCAATACCACCCGCCGATGCTCGCCCAGGTCCCACTCAGAGGGGCAAATCAGATTGCCCACGTTCTCGATGAACACCAGATCCAGTTCCGCAAGGGGCAATTGCTGGATGGCCTTCTGCACCATTGCCGCCTCCAGGTGGCAGGTACCATGGGTGTTGATCTGCACGGCGGGTACACCGGCCTCTGCCACCCGGTCGGCGTCTAAACGTGAGGCGATGTCACCCTCGATGACGCCGATGCGCGCCCGCCCGCGCAGGGCCTCGATAGTGGCCAGGATCAGACAGGTCTTGCCCGCGCCGGGCGAAGCCATGATGTTGACTGCCAGAATCCCGTGCTGATTCAGGAGCGCCCTGTTCTGTGCGGCGATCTCGTCGTTGGCGCTGAGGATGTGTTCCACGACTTTCACTCTAGTCTCATTGCTCATAATGTCTCACCTACAGTCCTAAGTTCGGGCATCTTCCTGCTCAGTCCGATCTGCTTTTTGGCATACCTCGATGCTTTCCACTAAGAACTCTTGTCCGGCCACCACTTCGCCGCCGATAGCCCCACACTGGGGGCAAACCCACTCGTAGTCATTGGCGGTGAACTCGGTTCCACAATCGCGGCAGCGGAAAAGCGGCTCGACATAACGGAAACAAAGTTCTGCACCGGCCGCCAGCGTGTTTTCGCTCAGCAGGTCGAAATACATCTGGACGGATTCGTCCACGATGCCGGTCAGCCCACCGATGACCAAGTTCACTCGGGTGACGCGGGTTGCTCCGGCTGCTCGGGCGTGCTTGAGGACGATATCCAACATATTGTGTGTAACCGCATACTCGTGCAATATCTGCCTGTCCAAAGCGAATTCCGCGTGGCGGTTGTAGGGGCAGGTCTGAGACCTGCCCCTACGAGAGTGCCTCCGCTTTCGCCGGCGGGGGAGCCGGTTCCAACCCCAATTCGGTGAGCAATTCCGTCAGCGAGCGGATGCGAGGGACATCCACCTGGGGATGCCGGTCCCGGCGGTCAATCAGATACGCCCTCATGCCGAGGGCGAGGGCAGCGCGCACGTTCTCCACCACATCATCCACGAAGACGGCCGCCGCGGCGGGCACGCCCATCCTTTGCAAGGCCACTTCGTAGATCCCGGGCTCCGGCTTCGCCCATCCCACCAGTGTGGAGATGATGATGTGTTCGAAGTAGCGCGCCAGGTTCAGGGCCTCTAACAGGCGCATCATCCCCGGCCAGGCGTTAGAGACCACGCCTAATGAATAGCGGCCGTGAAGGCGCTCCAGTGTCATCCAAGTATCGTCGAAGACGCCCACCCGAGCGCGATAGTGCTTGTCGGAGCGCAGGAATGGGGCAAAAGGCCCGTAGTTTTCTGGCAGACGCAGCGCGTCTAAGATCCGACGGTACACCCGGGAGAGGGGATGAGCCTCCTCACCTTTCCGCCGGGCGTGGGCGTAAACCCGCTCCAACCATTGGTCGAAGCGGGCGAAAGGTCGGCCCAGTGTCATAAGCGGATGCGATGACCACGGCTTGTCGCCACGGTAGCGAACGTAGAGGAGAGTGTTGCTGGCATCGAAGAGAATGGCGCGTATCTCATCCATTTTGTTTTTAAGATTGTACCTCCTTAGTTGTTTTCAGATTTCTGCGGCTGAACCCTGACGCTCTCGGGCACCCACCGGCCGGTCCACACGGGCAAGCACAATAGCGCGTATCCCAGCCAGAACAGCGGCCAGTTGAACCGGCTGGGGCGAACATTTGCGACGGTTTCCAACCCTCCCGGCAGGGCGGCGATGGCGTCGGCCATGAACGTGTAGAGACAGAGCAACGCGCCACTTATGCCCAACCCCCATTGTATCGGCCCCAGGTGGAGACGCTGTTTGGCGTCGGTCTGGCCGGTGAGCAAGACCCCTGCCAGCGCCATAAGGAAAGCGATGAGCATTGGTGCAATCACCGGGCCCCACCAGGGCAGGGGGAGAAGGAAGAGCACATCCCACTCCAGTAGTGAGCGGGGCCAGCCCAGGAAAAGGCGCAGCCAACCGTAGTATGTGATATCCCATACCCCAAAGGTCAGCATAGCGTATCCGATACGATCCTGGAGGCAACGCCCCACCGCCCACCCGAAAGCCAGCAGCATGATGAGCGTGGCCGCCTCGCGGCCCAGTTCCACGAAGGTGATCTGATCCAAGACTCCCACGTAATCACGGACAACGTCCTCGATGTTGTAGACCTGCCGTAAGTAAACGACCACTGCGCCTTCGAGGTAAGCCATAGTGATAGCGAAGACGCCGGTTGCCAATATCTTCTGTCGCCACTGCATTTGCTGTCTTTGCGGTGCGTATTTTAGCCGAGAAAGGCGGGGAGTCAAACTGTCGGGGGAAGGGTAGCGGAGTACAGATGAGGCGATAGAAATCACTTCCTCGGGGGCGCCTGTGGCGCTGGCGGTCCGCGCAGGCAGAGAGTCCACCGATTGCATCTTCGCGGGGGATGCCTGGGCTTGGGGTCTGCAAGCGCGGTTTCAACCGCCTGCTGTCCTGTGGCCCCGTTACATACTCACAGTTTCAAACGCGAATCGCAGGTGTTCCGGCCCAGGTATTGAGAAGTTGAGCTTTTCGAAGCCGATGACTCGCCCGCTTCGATCTTTCATTAAGATAACTTCATCACCGATTTCCTCGCAGATGTATTCATCCTGCGGGTCACCGAACCAGACAGTCAGGGTATTGCCTGTACGGTCGTGGAAAACTTTCACTTGCTCCATACTCGTTCACCTTCCTTGATCGTATCGGTCGGATACGTGGTGATCAGGAACCCTTCACTATCAAGGCGCTTCACTACGGCACAGATCCAACGCCCTGGGCTCTCCAGGCGATAGAAAAGATGCACAGCCAAATCACTGCGGCTCCGCCGAATCTCATCGGGCGTCTGCAAAACGGCTTGCACATCTGCTTCACGTCCGCGCATAACAGGATGTTTAGTGTTAACAATCAAATCCCAGTAGGCACGGGTGACTCGAACCCTGAAACCCAGGGGTGTAGGTACCTCAAAGAGTATGTCGTCGGCCATTTCAGTCTCTCTGTCGCCATTGCATTTCTTACCCTTGGCGCGTATTTTAGCCGAGAAAGGCGGGGAGTCAAACTGTCAGGGTATAGCCCTCATCCCTAGTCTATCTTCGCGCCGGGAAGAGAAAAATTGACACATCCACCAATCCGAGGTGCAGTGAGGCATCCGTTGATAAGCATTATGCAGTAGTACCAAGATAGAGTATAATTACAGTGAAGGTTTGAGATAATGAAGGGCACAATACCGGATTTCGAATTGTCTTTGCACGCCCGAGAGATGCTGGCGGAACGAAAGATACCAGTAGAGTGGATATGGCGTACGATCAGTTCTCCAAATCGCATTGAAACCAGCGCAGACGGCAGTATTCACTACATTGGAGCCATCTCTGAGCATGAGGGGCGATTCTTGCGAGTGGTGGTCAATCCGTACGTGAAACCAAATCGAATTGTGACGGTCTTCTTTGACCGGCGCCTGAGGAGGAAGGATGAGACTGAAAATAGACAGAGAAAATGACGCGCTGTACTTTCGACTGGATGAAACCGCAATTGTAGAGTCTGAGGAAGTCCAACCAGGAGTGATACTGGATTTTGATAAAGATGGTCGTGTGGTGGGTATCGAAATTCTAGCCCTGAGCACGCGTGTGGATTTGGAGAAACTCCGTGTTCTCCAGTTCGAGACGGCGTAGCGCGCGTCACAATATCCCACCACCCTCTCCTTCAGGCACGGCTTCAACCGCCCGCCGTCTAACCCGCGATGCCGCAGGCCATCTGTTGATAGGCCTTGGCTGAGGCGGGCAGGACGTTGATTTCTTCTCGCATGGCGCGTGCGCTCAACTCTCTTCCCTCTCCTCCCATCCCAAACTCCGCAAGTACTCCCGGTCCTCGTCAGACAGGCGGGCGCGGGCGAGGAGGTCGGGTCGGCGCTCCAGGGTGCGGCGCAGCGATTCCCGCCGCCGCCAGCGCACGATTTCGGCGTGGTTGCCGGAGAGGAGCACCTCGGGCACACGGTGGCCGCGGAATTCAGCCGGGCGGGTGTAGTGCGGGTGCTCCAGTAGCCCCTCGGCGTAGGAGTCGCGCAGCGTGGCCATGGGATCGCCCAGGGCCGACGGCAACAGGCGTGTCACTGCCTCCACAATGACCATCGCCGGTATCTCGCCTCCGCTTAGCACGTAGTCGCCGATGGAGATCTCATCCGTGGCCAGGTGCAGTCGTACCCGCTCGTCCACACCCTCGTATCGCCCGCAGATCAAAACCAGGCGCGGCTGGGCAGCCAGTTCCAGGGCCATTTCTTGAGTGAAGAGACGCCCCTGCGGGCTGAGCAGGATGATCGGCCCGGCTGGCCCATCTGCCATTACCGCTTCGACAGCGCGGAAAATAGGCTCCGGTTTCATCACCATCCCGCCGCCGCCGCCATAGGGCATGTCGTCGGTGATGTGATGTTTGTCTGTGGTGTAATCGCGGATATTGTGCAGGTGTATGGACACCAGGCCCGATTCGATGGCCCGCTTCACGATGCTCTCCTCGAATATGCCAGCGAATAGGCCGGGGAATAGGGTCAGAATATCGAATCGCAATTCGCACCTCCTATACATGACCCGTAGGACAAGTTGCCAACTTGTCCTACGTCGGCGATTGAAATCGCATCTTTGGGGCGCCTGCGGCGCCGGCCGTCCGCCTGCGCGGACTTTGAAATTGCCACCGCGCGAAAGGTATGCTATAATTCCGCCCGATTGGAGGCCCCCATTGAGTATACCCGACCATATGAAAGCCATGCAAACTACGGCGACCACCCACAGGGCGCTGGCGATGGTTGCCTTGCTGAGTCTGGTGCTAGTCGGCTGGTGTCCCATCCATCCCGACAGCCACACATCTCTGTTCGCTCTGACTCCCACGCCAACTGCGTCTCCTACCATAGATCCAGGCGATGCGCCCACGGCCACGCCAGCATCGTCCAATCCAGAACATTTCTGGTTTGGCCGCCCTATCCCGCCCAGCGGAGCAGATTATGTGAGCCGCTTCTATCCCTACGGGTCCACTGCTGGCGGAGAACTCCCCGTGCATCATGGCGTGGAATTTGTGAACCCGACTGGCACGCCTGTGCTCGCTGTGGCCGACGCCACGGTGGTCTGGGCGGGCGATGACCACATCATCGGCTTCGGGCCGCGACGGGATTTCTACGGCACTCTGGTTGTCCTCGAACACCACCAGCGCTACAACGGCCAGCGTCTCCTCACCCTGTACGGGCATCTCTCCCGCGTCCTGGTGGAGCGAGGGCAAGTCGTCCGGCGCGGCGAGGTTATCGGCGAGGTGGGTATGACCGGCGTGGCGATGGGCCCCCACCTGCATTTCGAGGTGCGTGTGGGCCGCGACGATTACGCCTCCACACGCAACCCTGAACTCTGGCTGGAGCCTTATCCCGGACGCGGCGTCATCGCCGGGCGACTGGTGGATGGTGATGGAAATCCTATCCCACAGGCCCGCATCGTGATCCGTTCGGCGGGGGCAGGGGATGACTATTGGCGCGAGATATGGACGTACGCAAGTGACGGCATCAACCCTGACGACGAGTGGGGCGAGAACTTCGCCCTCGGCGACGTGCCGGCTGGACTATACATAATAGAGGTGAAATCGGCTGACGGAACGGCGACCCAGCGGGTCGGGGTAACCGGTGGCAAGATCAGTTTCGTTAACATACAAGTGCAGTGAGGAGGGGATATGGAACTCAAACTGGTCTCGCTTAAGAACACTCTGCGCGACCCGGTGACCGGCGAGGAGAAGACGGTCAATTTGATCCTGGGGCAGAGCCATTTCATCAAGACGGTGGAGGACCTGCACGAAATCTTGGTGCAAGCGGTGCCCGGCATCCAGTTCGGTCTGGCCTTCTGTGAATCCTCGGGCGATGCCCTCATCCGCCACACTGGCACCGACGAGGCGCTCCGCCAACTGGCCATCGAGAACGCCCAGGCCATCGCCGCCGGGCACGCCTTCGTCATTGTGTTGGGCAACGCCTGGCCCATCAACGTCCTCAACGCGGTGAAGATGGCTCCCGAGGTGTGCCGCATTTTCTGCGCCACTGCCAATGCCGTTCAGGTGGTCATCGCCGAGACCGAACAGGGTCGCGGGGTATTGGGCGTGATTGACGGCATCCACACCAAAGGCGTGGAGGACGAGAAAGGCATCGCCTGGCGCAAAGACCTCTTGCGCAAGATCGGCTACAAACTCTAACAGGTCACGTGGATGATAGCGGCCAGTCTCCGGCCCTCGCCTGCCAGGCGGTTGTACAGTTCCAGGGCCTGGGGCGCGTGCAGGACGTGCACTTCCACACCTCGCTGGCGCAACACCTCCTGGGTCTGCTCCATGATCGGCAGGTCGCCGAATTGCCCCGCGCCGATGACCAGTATTTGTGGGTCGCCGACCAACGCCTCGGCGATCTCCTCGGGACCCAGCGGGGTGTGACCGCGGCTGTATTTGCGGGATAGTTCCTTGGGCCTCGCCTTTACCTCGCCGCCAGCGGTGATGAGGATGTCCTCCTCGTAGCGCACGCCATCCACCTGCACCCATCCAAAGCCCGTCTCCTCCAAACGCGGGTATTGCATCTTCTCTCTGTCTCCTTGTCTCCCCTTCTCCCTCTCTCCCTACAGGGAGAGGGGCTGGGGGTGAGGGCTATCTCAATGCGCGGACAACAGCCAGCGCTCCCGAAGGGCATCCAGCACGCACTCCTCACGCAATTGCACCAAGATGCCGTTCACTTTCTCCAATAGGATCGGGCTCTGCAAGGTGACGGCTATCACGTAGGGCTCATCCGTCAATAGAATCCCTTCGACTATCTGTACACCACCGCGTCCCACGAACTCGTAGGCGGTGATGGCATCCACGACTACGACATCCACCTCGCCGTTCAGGAGCGCATCGCGGGCCTCCTCGGGCGTGGTGAAAGGGGTCAGTTGCAGGGCCACACCTTTCTCTCGCTGTAGGGTTCGGAGCCGCTCGTGTCCGGCGCTGCCCAGTTCGACGCCCACCCGCCGCCCGTCCAGATCGGAGAGCGACTGGACGCTGGATTCACCCTCGCGTTCGAGGATTACCTGGCCGGCGTTGAAATAGGAGTAGGAGTAGAGCACGTCGCGGGTCAGGAATCGGTCGTAGGGCAAAGCGGAGATGATGAGGTCGAACTTGCCCGTCCGCAGCGCGTCGTAGAGGCCATCGAAGTGCACGTTCACGAACTCCACGCCCACGCCAAGCCGGCTCCCGATCTCTCGTGCCAGGTCCACGTCGTAGCCCTGGTAACTGCCATCCTGCAACTGCACCTCGAAGGGCGGGTAACTGGCGTCCATACCCACCCGCATCACGCCCTGCCGCTGGATGCGCTCCCAGGTCGGGTCACGCTGGGGAGCCAGTGGTCCGACGGTGAAAAGGACGGCGATCGCGGCGATCAGTCCCAGGCTGGCGGCCAGGACGATGAGCACTCGCCGGTCGCGCCCATATCTCCGCATGGCGTCCCACCTACCAGCCGACATTGGATCCCACCTCCTTGCCCTGGGCATACTGCTGTACCGCCAGATAGACCGGCTTGGCGATGAAATCAACGGTTACAAAGGTGAAGTAGTCCTGGTAAGTGCCGGCAGAGCGCGGATAACGAAAGGCCCACATCGCCACCGCCTGGCACCAATCCCATTCCTCCAGCGCCTTCTGGTAAGCGCGGACGGTGTACTCGATGCGTTGGTAGGGGCGCACCGCCTTTGTCCAGCGCGGGTGGTCGTTCCAGCCGCCCTCGGTGATGAGGCATGGCTTATCGCCATCGCCATTGCGGACCATCACCTGGTGGATCAACTCGGCGCGGGCGAAATTCACCACCTCGGCGCTGGCCGGGTCGTCCGGCGGAAAGGTCAGCCCGTAAGCGTGAATCGCCATCGCGTCGAAGCAATCCCTTGCCCCAGCATCGTACATCCGTTGCAAGAACTCCAGGTCATCCATGCCCCACTCACTCCCCGGTGGGGCCAGGGTAGGGGCCAACCCCGCTGCCACCACTTGCACCTCCGGGTTCGCCTCTTTGGCGCGCTGGCAGGCCAGGCATAGGAGCCGCGTGTAGGCCTCCGGGTCCACCGGGCGATAACCCCACTCGAAACTCAAATTTGGCTCGTTCCAGACGATCACGTAGCGCACTTTGCCCTTGAAATGCTCGACGAAGGCGGCCACGAAATCGGCGTAGTCAGCGAAATGGGTCTCATCCAGGTAGCGATAGGTGGTCTCGGGAGGGCGGGCCCATTCGGGCACGAAGTCAATCCGCGCCACCACCGTCAGCCCCTGGTTCACGGCGTGGTTGACCACCACATCGGGGTGGGCCCACTCGTAGCGCCCCTTCTGCGGCTCGTAGTAGCCCCAGGGGAAATACTCCACGATCCACGAAGCGCCCATCTCCCGCACCATCTCCAGGGTGTGCTTGATCTTCCACTCCTCCACCTCGTCGGTCAGACGGGTGTGGACGCCGATCTTGGGGTTGATGGTCTCCACGCGCTGGGGTGGACCGAGGCGCACCACCGGGCGGGGAGCCCGCGCCAACTGGCTCACGATCACCAGGAAGAGCGCCAGGCGTACGAGATCCGCCCACTTGATAACCTTGCGAAGGTTGTGGAACCTTCGCAAGGTTTGTCTGTTGAGCAGAGGATTGCCGTTATCTTGCGCCAATGGATGATCACCGCCTCTGGCGTAATTGTAACATTAGGCACGCGAGGGCACAAAATATCAAGCCTTGCGAAAGTGGGAGCCGACTCCAGATGGCGACAAGATGGTCGCAATCTGAAAATTGCTCTCACACTGCCCGGCAATGGAACGTCCAAGTTATAATCCCGAAGTCCCGCAGGGACTTGACAGAATAGCCGCCGAATTCTATTCGGCGGCTTGAGTGCTTCCGACGGCGATCTTTGCTCGCAGGTGACAATTGTCATCCAACTGTCCGCCAGTTGTCAGGTTCCCGTCCGTTTCCTGTCGTGCAAAAGGAATATATCGGGCTATACTATGATGTAAGTCCCTAAGACTTGGGTATTACTCAAAATTTCCACCGCTGAGGACGCGGAGAAATCGCTTTTCCTCCTTTTGGCAGCGGTGAAATTCCGTGTGCTGTATGTCCAAGCACACCCCAGATGGAGGAGAGAAATGGAGAATGTGGAGCAACCAAAGGGGGCATCTCAGGCGCTCAGGGCGGTTGGCTGGAAAGCATGGCTTCGGTTCGGCGCATACACGCTGCTGCTGCCTATGATCCTGTTCATCGCGGCAGGTCGCCTGAATTGGGTGTGGGCGTGGGTCTATGTCGGCATAGCTGTTTCTTTTACATTTGTCAGTCGGATTATCGTGATGCGGACCAACCCGGATTTGCTAGCGGAACGTGCGCAATTTCTGGAGCGGGAGGATGTCAAAGGCTGGGACCGACCAATTTTGTTTTTCACAACCCTGGTCGGCCCGCTGGCCTGGTTGATCGTGGCCGGGCTGGATGAACGCTTCGGGTGGTCGCCACAGATTTCTCTCGCTCTCAGACTCGCTGCCCTGGCCATCATAGTGCTGGGCTACAGCGTGAGCACCTGGGCCATGGCGGTGAACAAGTACTTCTCAGCCGTAGTGCGCATCCAGAAAGACCGCGGCCAAACCGTCGTCACCGACGGGCCATATCGCTTCGTACGCCATCCGGCCTACGCCACTGGGATTGTAGCCAGCCTCATGGCGCCGATTTTGCTGGGCTCGCTGTGGGCGTTCATCCCGTGTGGTCTGGTAGCAGTGGCTACGGTCATCCGCACGGCACTGGAGGACAGGACGCTGCTGCAAGAACTGGACGGCTACAAAGAGTATGCCCAGCGCGTGCGCTACCGCTTGTTGCCGGGCGTGTGGTGAGCGCGGTACGGAAACAGAATTTCTGGACTAAGGCCACAGCAGCGATCTTTGTGCCTTTGGGTCTTTGCGGTAGATAAGTCTTTCTAGCCGATCTGTGAGAGTTATTATGAATCTTCTGTTCATCCTACGAAATCTAGCGCGCCGCCGCATGCGCACCATATTGACGGCGACAGGTATCGCCATCGGTGTGGCTGCCATCGTTGCCCTCGGCACCTTGGCGGGTGGCTTTGCCCTGGGCTACGATGCCATGTACACGAGAAGCGGTGCCGACCTCATCGCTCTCCAGAAAGACGCCATAGATGTGTCGCTCAGCGTGGTGGATGAGGATATCCGATCGGACCTCCTGGCCACACCTGGGGTCAAGGCGGCGGCCGGGATGCTGGTTGGCTTCGTGAAGACACCCCAGGCGCCACTCCTCTTCCTCTTCGGCTATGAGCCGGGCACATTCAGCCTGCAACATTTCAAGATCACAGAGGGCGTCGGGCTGGATGAATACCAGGGCCGTGGCAGGGCAGTCATCGTGGGGACAGTGGCAGCCAAGGCGATGAAATTGGGCGTAGGCGACACGCTCCGTATCACCGACTCCAATTTCCGCATCGTGGGCATCTACGAGACGGGCGACCCCTTCGAGGAGGGCGGTGCGGTGATTTCCCTGCGCGATGCCCAGGCATTGCTGTCCAAACCCCGCCAGGTGGGTGCATTTCAAATACAGTTGAAATCCCCACAGGACGAAGCGGCAGTGCGGGCACGCATCCAGCGCAAATACCCTGGGCTTACGGTAGTGGCAGCAGAGGAGATGGGGCGTGCCACCCAGACGACGCAAATCATAGGGGCCATGGGCGCTACCCTCGGTGCCCTAGCCATCCTCATTGGCGGGGTCGGGGTGATGAACACTGCCCTGATGAGCGTGTTCGAGCGCACGCGAGAGATCGGCATGTTGCGCGCCATTGGCTGGCGTCGGCGGCGCATCACACTGCAGGTACTCGGCGAGTCCATCGCTCTTAGTTTGGTTGGGGCGCTGATCGGAACGGCGCTGGGCATCAGCCTGGTCTTGCTCGTCGGGCGGATTCCCGGCCTCACGTTCCTGAGCAGCTATTTCCCGCCCTCGATTTTTGCCCAGGCGTTTACAGTTTCTTTCCTGCTGGGCACTGTGGGCGGCCTTTATCCAGCCTGGTATGCGGCACGCCTCGAGCCCATCGAAGCCATGCGCTACGAGGGTGGCGGAGCGAGGATGCGCCGGAGCCGCATCCAAGCAGTCGTCGGCTGGACCCACTGGCCCCTCAGCCTGAGGAACGTGATCCGCCGCCGCACCCGCACTATCCTCACCGCCCTTGGCATCGGCATCAGTATTATGACCCTCCTCACGGTGAAGGGTATCAGCGATAGTTTCTCCGCGCAGTTCACAGCGTTGGCCACCGCGGGCGGTACCGACCTGATGGCCGTCCAGGCGAATATGACCGATGAGGGTTACAGCGCCATAGACGAGCGCCTCGGCAAGAAGATCGCGGCCATGCCCGAAGTCAAGGCGGTTTCGGGGATTATCTGGTGGGCGGCCAGTATGCCCAACGCACCCCTATTTATGGTTTTCGGCTATCATCCGGCAGAATACGGCATCCAGCGCTTCAAAATCATACGCGGGCAGGGGCTACGTGCCACTGGCGAGATCATTTTCGGACGCCAGATCGCGGACTCCTTGGGGATAGATGTCGGGGATAGTGTCCGCATCTACGAGCGCACCTTCCGCGTGGTCGGCATTTTCGAGACGGGCAATGCCTACGAGGACGGCGGCGGGGTCATCTCCCTGCGCGATGCCCAAACCTTGTTTGGCAAGCCCCGTCAGGTGAGCCTATACAGCATTAAATTGCGCGACCCTCGCCAGGTGGAGACGGTGCTATCCCGCTTGAAGCAGGAGTTCCCAGGCTTGACGTTCTCCAAGTCGGCTGAGTTCGCCGACAGCCTATCCGATATGCAACAGATGCACGCTATGGTGACCGGGCTTTCCATCCTGGCGGTAGTGGTCGGTGGGTTGGGGGTGATGAACACCATGCTGATGAGCACCTTTGAGCGCACCCAGGAGATCGGGGTGCTACGAGCCGTCGGCTGGTCCAGGCGACGCATCGGTGGGCTGATCATCCAAGAGTCGGTGCTGTTAGGCCTGATCGGGGCGGTGGTGGGTGGCCTGAGCACTGGGGTGATCGGCTGGCTGATAGGACTCATACCCGCTCTCGCTGGTCTGTTGAGCATACAGATCAATGCCGGCCTGGTCATCCAGGCTATCGTCGTGGCCCTGTTCACGGGCATCGTCGGCGGGCTCTATCCGGCCTGGTGGGCCTCGCGCCTGCAGCCGGTAGAAGCCCTGCGCTATGAATAGCCGTAGGACAAGTTGTCAACTTGTCCTACTACAACCGTAGGGTACAGGAGGTCGAACATGTCCAGGAGAAATCTCATCATCATTGCAGTGGTCCTGGTGGTTGTCGTTCTCGGATACATGGCCTATGCGCAAGGGAGGGCATCGAAGCCAGAGGCGCAACCAATGGCGCAAGAGGAGCCCACCCTTACGCCGGTGGTCTCTGTCTCAGGAGTGGTCGTGCCCAGAACTTGGGCTACTCTGAGTTTCAGCGTTGGAGGGCGGCTGGTAGAATTGCCGGCGCGCGAGGGGGCGAGCGTCGCCCCAGGCGATGTGTTGGCCCGACTGGATGATATTGCGCTCCGGGCGGCTGTGGAGAGTGCCGCGGCGGCTGTAGATGCGGCCCGAGCCACCCTGGCGAAGACTACTGCGGGCGCGCGGCCCGAGGAGATCGCGGTAGCCGAGGCGAACCTGGCCGCTGCCCAGGCTGCTCTGGAAAAGGCGTTGCATAGCCCGCGCCCGGAAGAGGTGGCTGTGGCCCAGGCGCAGGTGGATCAAGCCGCCACCGAACTGGCCTATGCCCAGAGCAAATACGACCGCTACGCTCACCTGGGTGGCGAGGAGGAACTGCGCCACGCCCGGGATGCCGCGGGTGCAGCCCACAGCCTTGCCGTCGCCCAACTGAATCTGCTCAAGGCCGGGGCCCCGGCCGAAGATATCGCCGCGGCACGGGCGCAAGTGAAAGCTGCGCAGGCACAATTCGACCTACTGCGCGCCGGGGCTAGCGAAGCCGATATCGCTTTGGCCAAAGCGCAACTGGCCCAAGCCGAAGCCAGCCTGGCCGCCGCCCAGGCTACCCTTGATCAAGCCGTCCTGCGTGCCCCCTTCGCCGGGACGGTGGGCCGGGTGCACGTCCGGCTGGGCGAGATGATCTCCCCCGGCGTTCCGGTGGTTACGCTGGGCGATCTATCCGACCTGGTGGTCGAGATCACCGACCTAAACGAGATGGACGTCTGGCGGGTGAAGGTGGGTCAACGCGCGGATCTGACCTTCGATGGTCTGCCTGGGCGGGTGCTGCGAGGGCATGTGGAGCGCATCGCACCTATGGCCACCCCTGGCGCGGGCGGCACCAACTTCCCGACCATCATCGTCCTGGATGAGACTGATCCCGGCCTGCGGTGGGGGATGACCGCGTTCGCCGACATCTATGTCCAATGAGACCGGTAGCCCTTTCGGTGATGAAAGCGTTCGAGGAGCGATGACGATGAACCGAAACGTCATCTTGGAAGTCCAAGATTTGGTGAAAATATACGGCGATGGTGCGGAAGTGCGGGCATTGGACGGCGTGAACCTCACCGTGCGCGAGGGGGAGTTCCTGGCCATCGTGGGGCCATCGGGCAGCGGCAAGTCCACTCTGCTGAACCTGATCGGCGCGCTCGACCGGCCCACCAGTGGGCGCGTGGTGGTGCGCGGTACCGATCTGGCGGAGGTGAAGGACCTGGACGCGTTCCGCAGCCGCACCGTGGGTTTCGTCTTCCAGTTGCACAACCTGATCCCCACGCTGACTGCCAGGGAGAACGTCGAGGTGCCGATGTACGAGACCATTCCCGATGCTCGGCAGCGCCGGGAACGGGCGATGACGCTGTTAGAGATGGTCGGCCTGGGCGAACGGATGGAGTTCCTGCCCCAGACCCTCTCTGGTGGTGAGAGGCAGCGCGTGGCCATCGCCCGCGCGCTGGCGAACCAACCCGCCATCATCCTGGCCGACGAGCCGACAGGCAACCTGGACTCTGCCAGCGGCGAAGAGGTGATGCGCGCCTTGGCGGATCTGAATGCCCGGCAGGACACGACGATCATCGTGGTGACCCACAACCCTGCCGTCGCCCGAGCCACACAGCGGGTAGTCACCCTGCGTGACGGGCGCATCGTGGACGACCACCCCGTTGCCGATCCCTTGGCGGAGGATTTGTACGCTCTGATCCATTCTGAATTGGGGCGGGCGCTATTGACGGGGAACCACGAGAGGCTGAAGGCTGCGGGTCTGATGGAGAATCGCCGCCTCAGCGAGATGGCCGTTCGCCTGCAGGAGTTGCTGGGAGGAATTGGCGAGGAGAAATAGCCACGCCGCCAAGTGAGTTTGGCGGCTACATTCGCCCACAAGCCCACTATGTTCAGCGGCAGTTGCACTTATGTTCAGCGGCAGTTGCACTGCCGCGACTCGTATTGCTTGGCACTCGATGTTGCGGATACCCCCGCAGTGCAACTGCGGGGGAACAGATTTGTGGCCGTTGCACTTATGTTCAGCGGCAGTTGCACTGCCGCGACTCGTATTGCTTGGCACTCGATGTTGCGGATAGCCCCGCAGTGCAACTGCAGGGGAACGGATTTACGCCTATTTCGTGCGCTGAAGGGCAGTTGGTATAGGAGTCTAAGTCCTGTAGCGAGTGATCAAATCCTGGGCTGTCTGATATCCCCGGCACATGCCATTGATCGGACAGTCCGTGCACCTCGGCACGTCATGGTTAAAGCAGTAGTTTGTGCCAATGTGTACGAGGCCATCATCCAAATCGCCGATAGCGTAGCCGGAGTCCAAGAGGAGTGCATTCGGGATTCTTTGGATCTCGATTTTTGTTGGGACTCTTCGTTGCACTGCCAAGTGCTCCAGCACGACAGATTTATATGCCTCTCCAAACTCACCCGATATCTCGGCACGAGTCGATTTCTTACCCCGGATGTTCGTTACCCGCAGGTAGTCTAATCCGCCTTTTCCCTTGCCCCTCTGAATGACGTTCCATCTTTCATAGTCTTCTATGCTTGCCCAGTCAAGTAAGAATCCGGTGCGGAATAAGACGCGTCCCACATTGCTGTCCAGTGGCAATTCATGCGAGAGAGGCCCCCAGGTGTTGCCTTTCCTTTTCACCAACCTGAAAGTGTAAACGTACCATTTGGCGAACAAATGGCCTGCTTTATCTCCTATTGCTTTGCCCAGGCCATAGCGCCTGTGATCCTTTATCTGCTGGCTCATAATCTCGGCAGAGGGCCAACTTTCAAAGTAATCCACAAGGGGTTCAATCGTGTCCTCCTGGCTCCTCTCTTTTTCCAACAGCAGAGGGAGACACAATGCAGTGCCCCATCGCGAGACAGCATAATTCAGAGCTTGTTTTGAGTTGTCCAGGAACAGATTGTACTTATTGGCGCTGGTTTTATTCACGCGGGCCCAATCATCTGCTCGGATCTCTTTGATGCTATCATGCTCTTGCAAAATCCTGTCAATGGAGATTCCAAATTCCCTGAAGAATTCTAATGGCTTATGAAAGATGCGGATCTCTCTTCGATACAGATCGTTCACTACACTTTTCACTAATAGTCGAACGCCTTCGAGATCTGGGCCTTGATCCAAGACTGCACTCAAAAGTAAGAATCTGGTCAAGACCTCTCTGCGAGTCCATAACCCATCAATTTCATCCAGCCCCATCAGGGAACCATCCTGGCTTAGGTAGTGACGAAAGGGGAAGAACTCGCTCAACGGCGGAGGGGAGGGATGTTGTCGTCCCAGGTGGGCAATCTCGAGTACGAGTTCGTTACTCTGAATCTGGTTCCGAATCATATTTACCGCCCTTTTCCCGGAAAGCAAGGTCGAACAAACTTTGCTGGGGCGATTGACGTGCGCGTGTCTTCTGGCTTCGCTTTGCAGTACCCTTTTGGGCTCCTTCATACACAGGCAATTTCTCGAAAACGGCAATGAGCTGTTCTCTGAGGTTCAGAGGTTCATTTAGCCGTTGCTTGGCGATTTGCACGTACTTTTCCTTCACTTCGTAGCCAATCCAGTGCCGTTCGAGGGCGCGAGCCACCTTTGTTGTGGTTCCAATACCCAGAAATGGATCTAACACCAAATCACCTGGGTAAGAGAAGAGGCTAATCAGCCGATAAGGGATCTCTTCAGGAAAGGGGCAGGGATGCTCGTACTGGTTAGGAGGAACGGGCGCAATGTGCCAGACGTTGTTGGCCAATTCTTTGGTGAACAGGTCATCAATTGGGATTCTGTTGTGCTCTTTTTCTGTATGGGTTTTCCCGCGATAAATTTTGGGGCCCGGTTTTCGGAAGATAAGGATATACTCTGTCATGATATTGGGACAGTAATAGCCAGGATACGGGTGTTGTATTGTGACCCCTGCCCTTTTCACTCCCCCTGTAACTTTGTGCCAGACAATATCCTGATGAAACTCAAAGCCCAGTTTTTCCATCAAAGACACGAAATGTTGAGGCAAGGGATAGTGCTTTCCATTAAACAGGACAGTGCCGATCACCACACAGCAGAACCTCCCTGGCTTCAGAACGCGATAACATTCTTGGAAGCAAGTGTTTAACCAGGCCAGGTACTTCTCGTAAGCATCGCCTTTTCGCGTGCGATACCAGCTGGTCTCGTCTTGAACGTGAACATCGTAGTCAATTGCGTTCCAATACGGAGGGGAAGTGATGATCAAATCTACTTGACCATCTGCCAATTCATCCATTTTCTCACAGGATTTCAGTAAAATCTCGTCCATCCGGGCTCATTCCTTTGCGACTATCGGATACCCACCGCTAGCCTGCCTTGCCAGCGCCTCGCATACACATTATAATCGCAATAGCGATTCTATGTCAAAGGAAGGTGGCAGTTATGCTCGCACTCGTACTTAGCGGGGGCGGCTGCCGTGGCGCAATCCAGGCCGGCGCCGCCCAAGAGTTATTCGAACACGGCATCATTCCGGAGATGTACGTCGGCACCTCAGCCGGGGCGCTGAACGCCGTCTTCTTGGCCACCGAGTCCACGTTGGCCAACGCCCAGCGGCTGAGCAGCGCCTGGCTGAGCGCCCGCGCCGAGGACATCTTCCCTCGCAACCCCGTCCTGGCTGCTGCGCGGCTCCTGGGCCGTCGCGACGGCCTCTTTGACAACGATGGCTTGCGCCAGTTTATCGCCTCCCGACTTCCACCCGGCGTGCGCCGCTTCGGGGACCTGGCCGCCCGCGCCTACGTCACCGGCACCAATCTGAATACCGGGACCCTCCGGGTCTTCGGAGATGACCCCGATGACCTGATCCTGGATGGCCTGATGGCCAGCACCGCTCTGCCACCCTACTTCCCGCCCTGGGAATGCGAGGGCTACCAATACGTGGACGGTGCGGCCGTGGCCGGGCTGCCCATTGGCGTGGCCCTGGACCGCGGCGCCACCGAGATCTACGCCGTCACCGTGGAGTACTGCGGGGAGACGGTGGGCGAGGTACGGGGTATCCTGCCCATCGTCGAGCAGACCCTGAACGCGATGACCTACCAGCAGTTGCTCTGCGACTTGGAACGTTGCCGCCAGAGACCCGGCGTGACCCTGCACCTGGTTGCCGTCTGCCAGTTCCAGGGCATCCCGATGTGGGATATGAGCCAGGCCGCCGAGATGGTGAAGGCAGGTCGCGCTGCCATGCGGACCTACCTGGAGACCGGCAAGCCGCTCATTGTTACCCCACCGCGGCGTGACCTCTGGGGGCAAATCCGCCGCCCCCTGCAACGCGCTCTGACTCGCCTATCCCGCCGCTGAGGATACCTCACCCCATCCTCCTAGCCCCCTTCCCCTCTCCGCAGGCGGAGAGGGGAAGGGGGTGCGGGGGTAGAGGTGAGGTTTTGCATTATCCTGGTGCAGGGATTATAATCTCCTTGACAACATTGCTACCGAGGAGTGCATGATCTCCGTTCAAAAACTCGTTGCCCTGCGCGCCCGGCGCCAGCACCTTTCGCCCGACGCTCACGGCAAAGGCGAGACCGACGTCCAACACATCATCCGTGACCTCCAGCCCCTTCCCCTAGCGCCATCCAGCAGATCGCCCTATTTCGACAGCCGTGTGGACGGCTATCAACCTCTCTGGTACCGCGAGTTGCGCCGCGCCCACCGCATTGTCGAGGGCCACTTCGTGTCCGGCCAAATCGCCTGTGTCGCCACCGACGATCTGCCCCTCTACGCCGCCGCTTTCCGCGTCTTCTGCCCCCGCAGCCTGGCCACCGAGGCTGAGCGCTTCTTGGCCCTCCTGCGCCGCTTGGGGCCGCTGCGCAAATCCCAGTTGCAGGAGTTGCTGGGCTGGGATGTCCGTCTGTTCACCCGTGTGCTCACTGCCCTGAGCCGCAGTTTCCTCATCGTGCAGATGCCGCAGGATGCCGAATGGGACAATCCCTGGGCGCTTATGTCTGCTGCCTACCCGATGGTGGAGCACAGCGATTGGGACCCATTGTCGGCTCGCGGGGAGGCTCTGCGCCGCTTCGTGATTGCCTTCGGAGCGGCCAGCCTACGGCACATGGTAGAATGGTCTGGTTGGGGCGCTGCTGAGGTGAACCGGGCCCTGGCCCCACTGCTCAGTGGGGGGACGCTCACCCAACTGAAGGTGAAAGGCCAGCCCGATACCCTGTATGTCCCGCCTGGTGACCTGGACGAATTGCAGGAGCAGCCTGATCTGCCCCATTTCCTCACCGCTTTGCCCCCCAACGACCCCTTTGTACTGCCCCAATGGTCTTCCGTCATCGAACGCTACCGCACTGCATCGCTGCCCCTCTGCCACGCCGTCCTGGTGATGGATGGGGAGATCGCGGGCGCGACCTGGGGACATCCGCGGCGCCATTATGTCTGGATCGAGAGCCTGAACCTGCACCCCGAGATCGAGGCTGGCGATGATCTCTTCGATCAGGCTCTGGCTGCTATCGAGTCCTATGTCTCCGGCGGGCGGGTTCCCATCCGCATCTACGCCCCCAACCATGACGAATCCCCTCGCATGGCCAAGCGCCTGGAGCGCCACGGCTATGAGCGAGAGATAGGTTACTATATCAAGACGTTCGGACGGATATGAGAGGGAAAGGGGTTGCGAAATGCGTCACCGCGTCCAGAGAAAGCAGCCCAATTCCAAGATGTGCTTCGTTTGCGGGCTGAAAAACGAATTCGGGCTGCACGCCTCCTTCTACGAATTGGACAACGGCGAAGTGTTGGCGGTTTTCACGCCGGCGGCGATACACCAGAGTTACCCAGACCGTGTGCATGGCGGCATCGCCACCGCGATCCTCGATGAAACCATCGGCCGCGCCATCATGATTCGACATAATGAAGAAGTGTGGGGCGTGACCATTGAGTTTACCACGCGGTATCGAAAGCCGATCCCCGTGGCTACGCAATTGCGCGCCGTGGGTCGGATCACAGTGGACGCCAGGCGGTTTTTCGAGGGCGCGGGCGAAATACTGCTGCCGGATGGGACTATCGCGGCCGAGGGATGGGGCAAATACCTCAAGTTGCCGCCCGGGAAGATAACGGCTTTCGATGCTCAGGAGCAGGAATGGCGGGTGACTTGCCTGCCCGATGACCCGGCAGAGGTTGATATTTAGCCACCCGTAAGGGCAAGTTGCCAACTTGTCCTACGAGCCAAGCGAGCGGTCCGGTAGGGACTTGACAAGCGTGGCCGTCGAATTTGATTCGACGGCGGGATTCTTGCGAAGGTTCCAAACCTTCGCAAGGTTCCAGGGTGATATAAAGCAGGGTGCAGGAGGCAGGATGCAAGATGCAGGAGGCAGGATGCAAGAGGCAGGAGGCAAGATGCAAGAGTGGATGGAACTTTTGAGTGGCGACCCATTGCCATGGCTGTTGGAGTCGGACCCTGAGAACCCGGGGGTGCGCTATTTCACCCTCACCGAGTTGCTCGACCGACCGGAGGATGACCCCGAGGTGCTGGATGCTCAACGGGCGGTGATGTCCACCGGCCCGGTGCCGCGCATTCTGGAGGCCCAGGAGCCCGAGGGCTACTGGATGAAGCCTGGCTCTGGCTACGGCCCCAAGTACCGCGGCACAGTGTGGTCGGTGATTATGTTGGCGCAACTGGGCGCCGGCGGCGATGACCCCCGCGTGCGCCGGGCCGCCGATTACCTTCTGAATCATGCCATCGCCTCCACCGGCGCGTTCTCCGTCAATGGCACACCCTCCGCTGCCATCCTCTGCCTGGGTGGGAATCTGGGTGCGGCGCTGTTGGACCTGGGCTGGTTGGGGGATGAGCGGCTGGATCGGGCCCTGGACTGGTTGGCCCGCGCCGTTACCGGCCAGGGCATCGCCCCGGCCGAGAAACAGGATGCGCCGCTGCGCTATTACAAATCGGGCACTTCTGGACCGGGCTTCCGTTGCACCGCCAACAACAATCTCCCCTGCGCCTGGGGCGCGGTCAAGGTGATGCTTGCCCTCGGCAAAGTCCCCGAGGCGGCTCGCACCCCAGTTATCCGGGCGGCCATCGAAACCGGCGTCGAATTCCTGTTCAGTCGCGACCCTGCCGTCGCCGACTATCCGATGGGCTGGGCCACTAAACCGAGCGGTAGTTGGTTTCAGTTCGGCTTTCCGGTGTTCTACGTTACCGACGTGTTGCAAAACCTGGAAGCACTGGCGGCACTCGGCCACGGCGCCGATCCGCGCCTGGCCGCAGCCGTGGACCTGGTGCTGAGCAAGCAGGACGAGGACGGCCGCTGGGCGATGAAGTACACCTATAATGGCAAGACCTGGGTGGACATCGAGCGGAAGGGCCAACCTAGCAAGTGGGTGACCCTGCGGGCCCTGCGGGTGCTCAGGCAGCGTGGGGTGGCGAGGGAGTAGGACAAGTTGCCAACTTGCCCCATCGCTGGGGAAGGGGATCAAACAACGATGAAACCCGAATACTGGATTGGGACTATGGCGTTCATCGGTGCTGTTATTGGCTACATCGAAGGAAAAGAGAATAACTTCACATAATACAGGTTCGGATCATGCGTTTGTGGTCTATTCATCCCCAATATCTGGACCGCCAGGGCTTATTGGCGCTTTGGAGGGAGTCGCTTCTGGCGCAGAAGGTATTAGCCGGTGAAACCAGCGGATACAGAAACCATCCCCAGTTGGAGAGATTCAGACGACACCCGGAGCCTATGTCCGCAATCGGCTTCTACCTGTATTGTGTGTACCAAGAGGCTGCCGGCAGGGGGTACCATTTTGCCGCCGACAAAATATCGGTTGTTCAGAGGGAAGTTGCGCCGATAGAAGTTTCTGATGGGCAGATCCGCTTTGAATTCGCGCTCCTAATGGATCGGCTGAGGACGAGGGACCCCGAGCGGTATCAAAAAGTCGCGGGGATCAGGGAGATCGAGCCCCATCCGATTTTCAGGGTGGTGAGTGGTGATGTGGAACTGTGGGAAAGACAAAAACCTCCCGTGGTTTCTGGGCCTGCGGGAGGGGGTCATAAAGATATCTGAGGAGGGACGGAAATGTTGGAGGAGTTCAAAAAGTTCGTTATGCGGGGGAACGTGTTGGATATGGCCGTGGGCATCATCATCGGCGGGGCTTTCGGCAAAATCGTCACTTCACTTGTGAACGACGTTTTGATGCCGCCCATCGGGCTGTTGCTGGGCAAGGTGGATTTCTCCAACCTGTTCATCAATCTGTCGGGCCGGCCCTACACCTCGCTGGCAGATGCGAAAGCGGCTGGAGCAGCCACTATCAACTACGGCGTATTCCTCAACACCGTGATCGATTTCATCGTCGTGGCCTTCGCCGTCTTCCTATTGATCCGACAGGTCAACCGATTGTGGCAGCCCGAGGCACCGCCAGCCGCGCCCACTACCAAAGAGTGCCCCTATTGCCTCTCCACCATCCCCATCCAAGCCACGCGCTGCGCGTATTGCACTTCGGAACTGAAGGCGGCAAAAACATAGTCTTGCGAGGGTTCCAAACCCTCGCAAGACTTAGGGCTCAGAGGATTAGATCAAACATGCACTTAGCAGGCCACTATTACCACGTCTACAACCGAGGCAGCAATCGAGGGCGTATTTTTGCCAACCCAGGCAATTACCTATTCTTGCTAAAACGCACCAAACTATTTCTAGCCGGCTACCCGCTGAGCATGATCGCATACTGTCTCATGCCCAACCATTACCATTTCTTATTGCGCCCAGAAGAAGACAACGTCCTCTCACCATTTATCCAACGCCTTTTCAGTAGCTACACCCAGGCATTTAACAAACAACAGAAACGTAGCGGCACGCTGTTCGAGGGACGCGCAAAAAGCGTCCTGGTGGATACTGAAGAATACATTCTTCACCTCTGTCGCTACATTCACTTGAACCCTGTTCAGGCTGGACTGGTTGCGCATCCAGGGGAGTGGCCCTACAGCAACTATCTTGAATGGGTCGAACGACGCGATGGTACTCTTGTGGACCGTGCATTTGTGCGGCAGTTTTTCCACACCGCAGCCGATTATGAGGCATTCGTGTTGAGCGAGATAAACCCACTACTGGAGCAAAAACTCCGCGCGTATTACCTGGATTGATGGGATAGCCTTGCGAAGGTTGGAAACCTTCTCTCTACAGCCTTGCTCTACAGCCTTGCGAGGGTTCCAAACCCTCGCAAGGCTTGTGTAATACTTCGCCAGGCTGGGGCTTAGGCTTTGACCACTTTCTTTAGAAAGCGGTACAGCGTCCCCGGCAGATCCCGGATCCCTTGCTTGAATTCCTCTCGCTCTTCGGGGCTGCTGCCCCTGCCCATAGCAAAGAGGCCGGACAGAAAGCCTCCGACGCCGAAAATAAGCGCGCCGATTGCTGCGCCAGACCGAAGGCCCGCTGAGCCGCCGAATATGGCCCCGATGAATCGGAATTGCTTGCCATCTACTGTGAAGGTGGTTGAATCTATCTTGACGGGCGCTAATGGAGGTACTGGCGATGGCTTAGAAGTCGCTCCTCCAGGGAGGGGGCCACACGCCATCAATAGCAAAAGGCTCAGGCAAACTACAGCACTATAACGGGAGCGCAGCGTTCTCATAGTTATATTTCCTTTTGCGCTCTGCTGCCTTCAGAACCGCAGCGACAGACAACTCAAGCCGCCATCCATCTTGCGGTACTCGGAGACATCCAGCACGATCACCGGATACCCCAGGTTGCGGATGAGCGTCTCCAACATAGGATAGCCGGCAGCTACCAATACGTGTTCGTTGACCCGCACGCAATTGGCCGCGTACTCCTCGCCTACTGGTACACGCACCAGTTCGTAGCCGTGGAATGCCGCTTGGTCTGCCAGAGTGTCCACGACCACCAGCCGGTTGTCGCCCAAGTACGCTAAGCCGCTTTTCAGGTGAAGTAGGCCCGGCAGCCTGCGGATGTCCACGCTGGTAGATGCATATCCGAGCTGCGCCAGCCACTCCGCCAACTGCTGCGCTCCCTCTTCGTTGGTGCGCTCCGATATGCCAATGAAGAAATGCCCCTCGGCGTCGCAGACGTCACCGCCGTCCAGCGTTCCAGGGGCTTGAATGGAGGCCAAGGTGGGGTAGAACCGGGTGAGGATCTCGCGCATGCCCGCCACTTCTCCCAGCCGGCTGGGTGCGCCTGGGCGGGTGAGCATAGCGCCACGTGGGGTCAGGATGGCGGTATCCTCCACGAAAGTGGAGTCGGGGTGGGATGGGTCGGGTGGCAAGCGAGTGAGGGCGAGACCGCACTGCTGCAAGGCGAAGCAATACCGCTCGTGTTGTTTGAGGGCCAACTCGTAGTCCGGCGGCCCTAGGCCGGCAGTGGTCAGACCGTCGGCAAAGTTAGGGGCGGGTGGGCGGACGATGGCGTGGGTGAAACGCATGGTCAGGCCGCTCGCCTTTCTGCCTCTCTCATCACCCTCTTCAGTCGTGATGCTTGCGAACTCCTCATCTCCGTCATCCTGCTTTCCAGGACCCGGAGGAAATCGTCCCGGTTGCTGGCGTTCACTGCCACAGCGGTGCTTTCCGCATGTTGTGGGACATCCTTGGGACGGCAGGTTTCCAGGTGCTCCAGCAGATAGGGGAATATGGCTTTTCGATATTCGTCCCTCGTGGAGGCGATGGCGGCAAGGATCTTGACCCCGTTGTCTCGCGTGATGACCGAGCCCTGTTCCATCAGGCGCTGGATTTCTCCGACGTGTGGGTATATCTCATCTGCACGGATCGCCGCGATGGTGGACAGAGCGATCATGCTCCCCCAAACCATGCGGTTGTTCTTGCTCTGCAATAGTCGCAGGAAATCGCCCACATAGTCTGCTATTAGCCCGGGTTCGAGATAGCCGATCTCGTACAGGACTTTCAGGCGGTCGCTCTGAATGTTCTGGTTCTCGTTCCACAGGTTACGAGCGATTTCCTGTATGCCCTGCCGATCCCTTTTCTCGGCCAGGTCTCTGGCCAGTTCCTGATTGGGAACTTCGTCGCGTCGGTTTTGAAAGTAGGCGATGCGGTTCAAAACGGACATAAGTACGCGCCTCCTTGGTCGGGCGGTGCTGTGGCCGCTGGCGAGCCGAGCGAGGTGAAGCCTTATGTTCCCCCGCAGTTGCACTGCGGGTTGCCCTGGTCAGCGCGGCAGTACAACTGCCGCTGAACGATGGGCAGTATAACTACCGCTGAACGATGAGGGTTGCCTTTTCACGGCATCTTATGTTCTCCCGCAGTTGCACTGCGGGTCGCCTTGTACCGCGCGGCAGTACAACTGCCGCTGAACGATGAGTACAACGGCTGCTGAACGATGAGCGCGATTTTCGGCATCGTTTGACCAGGGACGGGGCCTGGTGTAAAATGTATGGTACGATCTTGACAGCCCCTGCATTCGCTCATGCCTTAGCCTCTTGGAGGAGCACACATGGCCCTCCTGTGCCTGTCTTTTCTGGGGCCACTGGCGCTGTTCGACGAAGACCAGCTGCTGCCCCTGCCCGCAACGCAGAAATCGCAGTCGTTGCTGGCCTATTTGGTGATGCACTGCCACCGTACCCAACGCCGGGCCCGGCTAGCGGGTATGTTTTGGCCCGATGTGCCGGAGGCACGAGCACGCCGCAACCTCAATACCGCCCTCTGGCAAATCCGCCGCGTGTTGCCCTCTGGCGATTATCTCTTCACCAGCGCTCAGGAGGTGCAATTCAATTCCCGTAGCGCCTACTGGCTGGATGTGGCCGAATTTGAGTCGTTGCTTTCCTCACTGCCGCCGGGCGGAACCGAAAACCCTGCACAGTTGGTGCGCTTGCAGCAGGCTGTATCCCTCTACCGCGGGGATTTTCTCGCCGGATTCTACGACGATTGGGTGATAGAGGAACGCTACCGCCTGGAAGCGGCGTTCCTGGAAGCACTGGCACGCTTGGCGCTGGCCTGTCAGCGAGAGGGCAAATACGCCGACGCTCTGAATTACGCGCAACAATTGTTACATTATGACTCCCTGCGCGAAGACATCCATCGTCTGGTAATCTATCTGCATCTGACTCTGGGTGACACGGTGGCGGCGGTGCGCCAGTGCAATCGCTGCCTGACCCTGCTGAAAGCCGAACTGGGTGTGGAACCCAGCCCCGAGACGTTGGCTCTATGCCGTCCCCTGTTTCATGGCCCTTGGCCCACCGGCGAGGAGATGGACATCGGTCCGACTGTGCGCCCAAGCCCCCGGCAGGCATCGCTCCAAGTGCCACCTTTGGTGGGACGTGACCGCGAATTGGGCCTTCTCTTGGCAGCCTGGCAGGAGGCAGTCGCCGGACACGGTCGGACGATCCTGGTGAGTGGCGAGGCCGGTGTGGGGAAGACCCGT
Source organism: Chloroflexota bacterium (assembly GCA_014360825.1). Classification (NCBI taxonomy): domain Bacteria; kingdom Bacillati; phylum Chloroflexota; species Chloroflexota bacterium. The sequence goes on from JACIWT010000004.1 coordinate 64,282, forward strand.
CTGGTCACCGAACTGGCCCAGTCCACCGGCTGGCGCGATAGCCTCGCGCTGTGGGGGTGTTGCTATGAATATCCGGGTTCGCTGCCTTATCAACCTTTGACCGAAGCGCTTGAGGCTGGCCTGCGGTTTGTGCCTCGCCTGCGCCTGGACACGCTATCCCCCTGGATGCTGGCCGAGGTATCCTGGCTCGTGCCCGCCTTACGCCAACGCTGCCCAGACCTTCCTCCACCCGCACCCCTTGCGCCCGCCCACGCCCAGGCCCGCCTATTTATCGCCCTCACCGACTTCCTCGCGGTGATGTCTGCCCAGATGCCCTTACTACTGGTACTGGAGGACCTGCATTGGGCTGGCGAACCGATGCTGGCCTTCTTCCATTACCTGGCCCGGCACCTGGGCGATAAACGCCTGTTGCTGGTGGGCACTTACCGACATGAGTACATAACCGCTGAACACCCTCTGGTCGGCATAGCGCGCGAACTGAGCCGCGAGAGATTGCTCTCCGACATCCGATTGGACCGCCTGTCCGCCGAGGCGGTAACTCATTTCATCGGCGCTCTCACCGACCTGGAGGATCGAGGTGTGTCTCTGGCCCAACATCTCTACCAGGCCACGGGTGGCAATCCCTTTTTCCTCATCGAGACATTGCGTGCCCTGGCGGAAAGTGGGAACCTGGATGCGGGAACGAAAATAGACGCGCTGACGCTACCCATTCCCCCGTCGGTGCGCGCCCTCATCTTGGATCGGGCTGCCCGAATCACCCCAGAGGCACGCGACCTGCTCAATTTGGCAGCCGTGGCCGGACGTGAGTTCGATCTGGACTTGCTGGAGGCAGCCTGGGGCAGGGGCGAGGAAGCAACCTTGCAGGCCCTGGATGACCTCTTGCGCTACCACCTCGTGCGCGAGAACCCAGGGCAACGCGATTATATTTTCGATCACGATCTCATCTGCGAGGTAGTATATCAGGCTTTGCATCACCATCGTCGGCGGCATCTGCACCGTTTGGTGGGTCACGCCCTACAGCAACTGGCCGACAAGTTACCGCGCCCGCCGGTGTCGGCCTTAGCCTATCACTTCTACCATGGCCGTGGCCACGACCCCACATTGGCTGCACGCTACGGCCTGGAGGCTGGCGACCAAGCTCTATCCCACTATGCTCGGCGCGAGGCTCTACACTGGTATCGCCAGAGCCGTACCCTCCTGGACGATGCTGGTCTGACGCCAGCCAGTGCGCCACCATTGGCCGAGATTTATACGCGCCTTTGTCTGGGCAAAGGAAACGTTTTGTTTCTCTTGGGTGAAAGGGAATCAGCGGAGGCCGCCTTGCAAGAGGGCCTGCGTTGGGCCAATGCCCTGGGCGATCGGGCAGCCCGCGCCGATCTCTTGTGCGCGCTGGGGCGCACTGCTCTTGAGGCGGGCGACTTCGTCGTGACCAAAGACTACTTCCGCCAGGCGGCAACACAGTACCAGGCTCTGCAGGATCGCACCGGCCTGGCCGAAGCCCTCCACCGCTTGGCACGCACAGCCTACGATGCCGGCGACGATCCCGCTGAGACCGAGACCCTTTCGCAGCAAGTCCTGGCCCTGAGCCAGGAGATCGACGACCTGAACCAGGGAGGGCTTGCTCGCTGGGCGTTGGGCCGCATCCATTACCGCCGTGCGCAGTTCGCCGCTGCCGACGCCTATTATGGCCGCGCCCTGGACTGTTTCCGCCAGGTGGGCAACCGAGAGGATGAGGGATGGACACATCTCCTATGGGGGCTAGTCTATGGGATGCGCTACGAACTGGCGGAGGCGGCCGCGCATTTCGAAGCCTCTGAGGCCATCTTCCGCGACTTAGAACAGCCCCTGGGCATCGGCGCCAGCCTGACCCAACGCGGGATGGTGTACCTGCGGCGCGGCGAACTGGATCAGGCGCAGGCGCTCTGGGGGCAGGCCCTGGATATCTTCCGGACCCTGGGCAGCCGGTGGGAGCAAGCGGCGGTCCTATGGCGCTTGGGGCTGTCCGCCTATCAGCGCGGCGCTCTGGACGAGGCGCTGACCCATCTGTCTGAAGGCGGGGCACTGGCCCAAGCCATTCGTCATCGCGAACTGTGCCTGTTGATCCACCTGACGGCGGGTGACGTCCACGCTGCAGCCGGAGATTGGCCGGCCGCCGAAGCAGCCTACAGCGATGCCCTGGCGCTCGGGCGTGCTACCGATGACCGGCGCTTCCTACCGCGCATCTGTTGTGGCCTGGCCGGGGTAGCCCTGGCCCGCGGCGATGCAGTAGGAGCCGGCCAATGGTTGCGGGAGGGACGCACCCTGGCCGCATCGGAGGACGTGGAGGCGCAGGGGATGCTGTTCCGGTTGGCAGGCGAAGTCGCCGCCGCCCAGGGATTATTAGAGGACGCCCTGGCTCTGCTGCGACGCAGTGTGGCCATCCTGTCCGGTCCCCCCGTCCCCTTTGAATTGGCCCGTAGCCAGCACGCCTTAGCCTGTCTGGAGACAAGGCATTTGTAGGGCAAGATGCCATCTTGCCCTACGTGCTGACCGGTGCGTGCGAATAAAACCCCAAGCCTTGAGATAGATTTTTGATAGGCCTCTGTTATGCTGCCACCAAACATTGGCAGCATTTTCGTTTCCGCTTACGATCCACGATAAAGGAGCCCATGATGAGCACTGTAGCCCCTTTGCCTGGCAACCACACGTTCGTCGTTCGTCTCTGGCGAGAGACAGGGGGCAACACCCCTCAATGGCGAGGATGGATCGAGCACATACAAAGCGGCCAGCGGCGTGCCTTCACCAAACTGACGGAGATGTTGGAGTTCATGGATAATTTTGTCGCGCTGGGGGAGGGAGAAAACAAGTAAAGCGATGCGTTGGCTAAGACTGGCATTTGAGCGGCGCAAGAAATATCAAATTACAAGAGGAGGTTTCCAGTGGAAGAACAAGAGTTTACAGAAGAAGAGTTCACTGCGGAACTTGTAGCAGCGGCCAAGGATTACATGGCCTTCAGAGAGCAGGAAGCGGCTGGGCTCCGGCCACTCACTGCAGATCAACTGCCCGCAGACCTCAAGGAAGCGATGGGCCTGGATATCTTTCCCGAGGACATCCAGAATGACATTCTGGCGCTCAGCCAGAAACTCGCCGACTATATGTTGAGCCTGGCAGAAGAATCAGGTGAAGAGGCCACACCTTGGGGACGCAGTTTCATCAATTGCGCCGCCGATATGCCGTCCAGGGCGATACACCGTGATGCGATGAGAAATGCCACAACGGTTTGGCGCTACTCCAAGGGCCCCTTGAAACCCGTTAGGCTGCCAGGATCACTTGCCGCCTACGGTGGAACATTGATTGGCGGAGCGGCTGGTCACATGTACGGATGTGTGAAGGGCTCCTTTAGGCGATAGTCTAACAGGGGATTGCTGAAGGGGTGGCTGTGCCAACTGACTCTTGCGCCGCTCAAATGTTGACCTCAGAGCCTCTGAAAATACCAATCGAGTGCTACTCGCACACGTTATAGAGGTGAGGAAATGAGTTCCGATCTGTTGCTTCTACAGGTCGTCGCTGTGGTTTTTGTCGTGGCCGCGAATCTGCTGTCGGAGATTGGACTTCCTTGGCTGCGGCGCTGCGTGTGGCCACGGGTACGCCAGCGGTTGATTTCCGAAGAGGAGCGAATCTCAGAGGAGGAGCAAGAACGGGTCGCGCCGGTGCACCTACCCTGGTACTGGATTGCGCCGGTCGAAACCGGTATTCTGGAGGTGGCGCTGGCCATGACTGCGGCGGCGATGGCATTGCCCGCCTTCGCTCAACCAGGAATCGGGACGCCCCCCTATGTGGTGTGGGGCTTTCAGATCGCCCTCCTGCTATCGGCTTCACTGGCTGCCCTCTCCACAGTATGGCTGTACCGGATCTACGTCAGACAATTGAGGAGCCCAACCACCGTAAGGGGAGCGGCAGATCCCGATGCACAGAATGGGGGCAACCCGTTGTCCGTTCGACAGTCTGGCCCATATTCCCTTTTGGCCTATGCGATGATTCTTCTGTTGATCAGCCTAGCCTTACTGCCTTTGATGGTTACGCTTTGAGACATCAGCAGGAAGCACATTCAAATTAAGGAGGTGGAGGATGGACCGCACCGCAGAATTGATAGCGAAAACAAGGCATCTCTTGCCCGATCTCGATGAGTTGGAAGAGGTCCTGGCAGAAGAGCCGGAGACGATCATCTCTCGCGCTTTTCCTGTCGCTGAGTCCGAATTGCGGGCCCGTGGGATGCTATCGCGCGGTATTGTGCCAATGGAGTTCAATGAACTTGACGTGGCCACGGAACGGGAAAGAATGCGGATCGTCGGTGCGGCTCGGCGTGCGGTGAGCAAAATCCGCGCCAGGGGCGAGGACGCCGTACTCGAACCAGATGAGGCAAACAGTTATGAGGCTATCGTCTGGATGGTGGGTCGGCCCGCGATCTTGATTCAAAACGGCCGCTTCTTCCCGCCGCCTCGCGGATGGGAGACCCTGGAAGAGGTACGGGCCAGCATAGAGAAGACGTGCCAGAGCGTAGGTCGCATCGAGGTGTCTGGGCATCCATTGTTGGATTGGATCGGTACGGGATTCCTCGTCGCCGAAGACGTGGTGATGACCAACCGCCATGTGGCAAAGGAATTCTGCCGTTTGGGGGAGAGCGGACACTGGGTATTTGAACTGGGGATGGAGTCACGCATTGATTACGTCGAAGAACTGGGCGCTCTCGAATCTGCAGAGTACGCTCTCACAGAAGTGATTGGCATCCACGAGGAGTTTGATCTGGCGCTGTTTAGGGCATCCCACCACTCGGTTCAAGGAGAGGGGCCACCGGAGCCGCTTACCATCGCCACAGAAGTGCCGGGCGCGAGGGAGGGCCGCAAAGTCTATGTGGTGGGCTATCCAGAGTGGGACGGCCGCCGGAATGATCCCGAGGTCATGCGCCGCATTTTCAACGACGTCTACGGCGTCAAGCGTCTTCAGCCTGGTGAGATGCGAGAGGTGTTCGGTGATCGCCCTCTGTTTTACCACGATTGTTCTACGCTGGGCGGCAATTCCGGCTCTTGTGTCGTGGATCTGGAGACCAATCAGGTTATCGGGCTTCACTTCAGTGGCCGCTATCTCGAAGCCAACAAGGCCGTGGCCCTGTGGGCGCTCCGCAATGATCCGCTGATCAGGCAGGCTAGTGTGCACTTCGACTGAAAGGGGGCGAGATGTCGCGCTTTGCTGTGGTGATCGGCATAGATGCCTATGCCAATCCGGCCTGGAACCTCACCGCTGCCGTGAGTGACGCCTTGCGTTTCACCGAATGGGCGCTGGGGCCAGGAGGTGTCGCGTTTGAGAACCTGCGTCTTCTCCTGAGCCCAACGCAGGCAAACGCGACCCACTTGCCTTACAAGGAGGCAACTTCGCGCCACATTGTGGAGACCATCCAGGAGTTCCAGGAAGGCTTAGCCCAGGGTGCCGATCGGCTGTATTTTTACTTCGCGGGCCACGGTCTATCGGCCCCCGACGTCAGTTATGGGGGGCCGCTGGAACCCGTCATGATCCCTGCTGACGTGGAATCCATCAGGATGGATTCCCGCCTCCTGATCGGCTTCTCGGATGTTTTCCCCCCTTTCGCCAACGTGGACCCAGCCGAGCAGTTCTTCTTCATTGATGCCTGCCGCGACTTTGAACTGGAGGACTTCAAGCCTGCCGTTGGCAGATCGGTGGGGCCCTGGATTCCCGGGCGCACCGAACCGGGTTCGCGCAGTGCCCAATACATCCTCTACGCGACTTCACCCGGTCACAGCGCGTACGAGGAAACGCGGGGCCGGGGCGTGTTCGCCACCGCCCTCCTCGATGGGCTCAAGGGGAAAGGCCCGGCCATCGTCTGGTCGCAGGCGAACACGTGTTACGAGGTCCGCTTTTCCAGTCTGGTGGCGTGTGTGAAATCACGGGTCCAGCAAGAGGTGGAGCGTCGCCGGCCGAGGGATTGGCAGCGGTATGTGCAAATCCCACAGCAGCAAATCCAAGGAGGTGCAGAGGATCCAGTCCTGGTCGCTTTCTCGGGGGAAGAGGTGAGCCGAGTCCCCATCCGTGTGCGCGTGCGACCGTCCGCCGCGCGGCAGAGTGGCGAGATTCAGGCACTTCAGTATTTCCAGGGACGCCAGCGGTTTGAGGTTATTGACCGGGTGCCGCCGCCCGTGCCTTTGCCCTGCCAATTTCAACTCCTGCCAGGGGACTACTCGCTTTTCGCGCAAGCAGAGGGGTATAAACCCAGGCGAGAGGCTTTCTCTTTCTACGAGCCGCAGGAAGTGGATTGGAAACTGGAGCCTGCGGCAGCGCCTACCTCTGAGCAGACTGTCGAGCCTAAGCCATGGAGTAGGTTGGTGATCTTTGTGCAGGATGAGAACGCGATTGTGGTGATTCGGGATGCGGACCGTCGGTTGATCTGGTCTGGCCCCGGCAGTTGGCACCAAGCCCTCCCCCCTGGCGTATATCAGGTCCAGTTGGTTCTGCCCGAGGGCACTGTCAGGCAAAAGACAGCGGAGGTGCTGCCCGACCAAACTACGATCGTGAGCATGGATTCGCCCCCTCCCCAAATCGGCTCTCACCAGATACGCATGCTGGACGAACTCGGTATCTCCGTCACCCACCCTTCCGAACACCTCGGCGATGTGGCCAAGCCAACTTTGGCCTCACTATTGAGTTTTGCTGCCTTCGCTGCCCTTTGGCCTTGGGAGGGGTTTGAGAGACTGAGAAACCTCGGCATCCAGCGCTTTGAGGGCATACCCGAAAGTGGCTCGGGATGCCTGGTCCTGATCGGTGTCGGAGGGGATCGGCCAGCGCCAGGCGTGAGCACAGCACAATTCCTCAGCGAGGGACAACTTGTGGCCCGTGGCTACCAAGGGCAGGTGATGGATCAGGGTGGTTTTGCGGTTCTCCCGGAGTTCAGCGTGGCAGGTCAGCGTCGCTTCCAGATTCAGCCGGGCCCGTTGACCCTGGAGTTGGATTTGCCTGGCTTCGCACCCACGCGTTATGCACTGGTCGGCTTGCTGGGCCGGATCACCGTGCTCGTCGCTGTGGCCGAAGAGGGTGGCGAGTTTGCAGTCCAACAGTACTTATTACCATTGCCCCAACCAACACCCGTGCCCGAATACCTGCTCGAGATGCCCTCCAATATCCGGCGCCTCGAGATCGCCCAGCGCTACTACGCCAATGGGCAGCAAATCCCTAACTACCAGGACCTAGACATATTGCTCTACGGCAAGTGGTTGGATCCACTTCTGGGCTGTCTTGCTGGCTATTCCCTCATCCGCACTGGTAACCAGCAGCGTTACATCGGCCATCCACTGCCAGGCCCTGGCCCTAACTACCCTGAACCATCTGCGTTGCGCAACATGCTCAGGTTCTTCAGCGGATTACCGGATAGTCATATCCTTGCTGGATTGTGCGAACCGGAGAGAAGGGGCGAACATTACGCTCACGCCCTGGAGCAAGGCTTGCCGGTGTTTGCCGAGGGATTTCGCATCCTGTACGAGTGGTACGCGCAGCAGGATGCTGAACTACCACCCCTCCTGGTCGAGCCTGGCAAGGGTCTGTTGCCTGTCTCTCCCTGGACTGCCTGGGTGTTCCACGAGGGCGGAGGGGAGTAAGGACATGCGCGCGTTAGTGATCCGCGAACCGTGGATAAACCTGATCCTGGAAGGGCGCAAGACCTGGGAGATCCGGGGCAGCAATTGTAACATACGAGAACGCATCGGCCTTGTTCGAAGCGGATCTAGGCTGGTGGTTGGGACGGTGGAGATCGTGAATGCCCGCGGGCCACTAGCGTTCGACGAGTTCAGAGCAAATGTTGCCAAGCACTGCATGCCACCCAGTGCATTCTACAACCTCCCTTACCGCGACAAATACGCTTGGATTCTCGCCGATCCAAAGGCGCTTGCGGAACCGTTTCCGTATGAGCATCCCAGAGGGGCGAGGATATGGGTTGAGATCCCCGATATTTAGTGGCGGGGGTTCCGGATCGTTACAGTGCGGCGTCATCTACAACCGGGTCGAGGGGCGCAGCGATGTCTCCGATCCCAATCCGGGAAACAACGTCGCCATCACGGGGACGTTAATTGGGTCCTGCGTCCGCCGCATCTATCTGCCAATAATGATGCGGCAGTTCACTCGGTAAACCTAAGCAGGGATACCCTCCCGCAGGTTCTGAAACCTGCGGGAGGGTGGGTGTTCTAAGGGCAAGGTGTGCCTCGCGCTTGCTTGTCTTTCGTAAAGATGGGTGTTACAATATAGACGCCCTGGTGACGTGGGGCCGATCACGATAGGCGACGAGCGGCAGGCGTACCCCTACGAATGAGATTTGTGCGTCTTTACAATGGCACAGGAGGTTATCCCATGGATACGCGCCGGGTTCGCATTACGCTCTCGCTCGTCGCCATGATACTGGCCATTGGGAGCGCCTGGCTGGCGGCAATGCCGGGCGCAGAGGCGGTCAGGGATGCGCCCGCTGCCGCTTCAGTCAAGGTGCTGGAGGGCCATGTCTATGAGATAGTCCCCGGCAGATTATATCTCTGCCATGGCCACGTCCATAGGTGGCACGGTGATGACTCTCAACTGGATACGATACACGTACGTTGGCCTCAACGGGACTCTGACCGACAACAACTTCTGGGATAGACGCCGTGCTCCCACCCCCATGCCCACCCATACTCCTGCCCCCACTGGCACACCCATACACCTCTATCTGCCGATCATCATCAAGGAACCGATTCGCTAACGTACGTGGGGTAAGACTTCCGCCTCCTCGACTATCATGCAGTGGGCATGGGGGGGAAATAGCATTTGACATAAATTGTGGGAGCCGTCTCCAGACGGCGACGTGATAATCGCAATCTGGAGATTGCTCCCACAGAGTGGGCTCTACTGCTGGTACTTGCGCCAGTTCTCCAGGTGTTCCTCGTAGGTTGAGGCGAAGGCGTGGGACCCGTCGCCCTTACTGAAGAAGAAGAGGTAGTCGGTGTCGGCAGGCTGGAGGACGGCTTGGATGGCAGCCAGGCCCGGACTGCAGATGGGTCCTGGCGGCAGCCCCGGGTGTAAGAAGGTGTTATACGGCGACTCTATGGTGTTCGCTTCCTCCTGCAGCATCGGTGCCCACCAGCGACCCGTCTTCTCATCGAAACCCTTAGCATACTGCACGGTGGGGTCCGCCTGGAGGTACATACCGGCCTTCAGCCGGTTGAAGTAAATGCTGGCGATGATGGGCCTCTCCTCGTCCAACACGGCCTCCCGCTCCACGATGGAGGCCAGCGTTATCACCTGATAGATGCTCATATTGCGGTCCAGGGCTTGCTGGCGCATCTGCAGGGTAAATCGCCGGTCGAAGTTGCGCAACATTGTCTCGATGATATCCCGCGCGGAAGCGTTGGCTGGGAACTCATAGGTATCGGGGAAGAGGAAACCCTCGAGTCCATCCGGAGCATCGGCGGGCCGGGCCAGGAAATCGTAGTCAAACTGGCCTTGGCGGACCAGGGTGATGAATTCCTCTTGTGAGACCAGCCCCTCGGAGGCTAAGAGATGCGCCACCTCCTCGGCCCGGAGACCCTCCTTGATCGTTACCACTTTGGATCGCAGGCGACCGTGCTGCAACTCCGCAGCCATCTCGGCCATGGTCATATTGGGCCGCAGCCGATAGTCCCCGGCCTCGATCTGGGCATCCACGCCCCAGTAGCGTAGTGCCAGGCGAAACAGTTGCGCGTCTTTGATCAGGCCCTTGCTCTCCAGCCGCTCGGCGATCGAAGTAACGGATTCGCCCGGTTGGATAGTGAACTCCACGGGCGTGGCATCGCTGCTCACGGGCGTCTCGATCTCCTGCTGGTGAAAACTCAGGTAGAGTCCCAGCAGTGTTTTCTCCAGCGAGGTGAGATCTACGGCCTCACCGGAAGCCGATGCGTTCGTGAGTTCGCGCCTCACAAACCACACGATGCCCAAGGCCATGGCCAAGATGAGCACCACGCCCAGGACAAAGGTCAGGATGTGTATGGTGCCTCGATATTCGCTGCTCAAGGGTCTCCTCCTCGCTCGGTAGTGGAACTCAAGCCCTTGGCGCCTCCCGCGTCAAGGAATTCCTGCAAGATCACTGCTGCGGCCACTGCATCCGCCCAATGGCGCACTTTCGGGGGTCTGTGAGCCGCCTCATGCATCAGTTGCTCGGCCCGGCGGGTGGTCAGTCGCTCATCCCAGAAAACGAGCGGCACCGAAACCGCTCTCTCCAGGGCGGCAGCGAAACGGGCCACCGCCTCCGCTTGGGGGCCGGCCGTCCCGTTCATATTACGCGGGTAGCCGACGACGATGACTCCCACGTCGTGCAGCGTCACCAACTCCTGGATGGCGGCGCTATCTTCTCTCTTGCTCCGCCGGTCTATGACCATCAGGGCGTGGGCCAACGTGCCTGTGGGGTCGCTCAGGGCCACGCCGATCCGCCGCTGACCCACGTCCAAAGCCATCACCCGCATGGACATTGCCCTCGCGCCGAGATGCTTCTCATTTCTCGCTCGCCACCTGTTCGATCCGAATGCGGGCATCCCACCAGGGCACCCACTTCCACCCGGTCGGGCTCACCTCAATCTGCGGTTCCGAGGCCAAAGTCAGGGTGCGTTTCAAGGCGGTTACGGCAGCCTCGATCCCTTTGCCCCGGATAGTGGCTTTGACTTTGCCTATGTCCAGCCGCGGTGCAGCCAGGCCGTTGGCCCGCAGGACGAATCTCACTCGCTCAGGTGTAGCATTCAAAATATCACCCCGCTGAAACTGGGTTTCATCCGGCAGGAGTTGATATCCCGACGGCAACTTGGTCTCCAGCAGCCGGGTGATGAGGGCTTCGGCGCTCTGCTGATCCACTGCCAGGCCGGTCACGCGCACCACTGCCCGCATGCCTAACGTTTCCGTAACGGCGTCCACCGCGTTGTCGAATTCCGCCGAGAGAACCGTCACCTGTAGGGATCCCGGCGGAATGAACTCATACCCCTTCAGTTCCGAGACCAGTTTGTTGTAGGCTTCTTCTTGCAGGCGTTTCACCAGTTGGGCTTGGAGCCGGCTTCTATCGTCGTTGGCGACCACGGACACACGTTTGACTGCCCCGCCCGTGGTGGGCGCCTCGTTCAGCACGTCCACCAAGAATTCCAGTTCTCCCTCTACCTTGTTGATGGTCAGTGCCCCCACATTTCCGGATGGGCCTGGCTCCATCGCCACGATTCCGACGCGGGCAGTGCCAAAAGAAGTGCCTTGGGTGGGTGGCAGGCCCACATCGGTGATGGTGTAGAAGCGCACGTTGGTGCCAGCAGTGGTGCAGACGATAGTGCCCTTAGTGACGGTGATAGCCTGGGGAGTCTTGTTGGTGAGGACGACGATGCCCTGGGCGCGGGTGTCTGGCACATCGCGCCGACCTGTCGTGGCGATCCGATCCTGCCCCTCGATCTCCACCGAGACCGTCCGTGCCGGTATCTCGGCGGTGCCGTAATTGATCTCCGAGAGGTCTTTCACTGCCACGATCTCCATCTCGCCTTCCACCGGAGTGGTAGCCGGCGTCAGGCGCACGGTCGCGCTGGGCACGGCGAGGGCGACCGCGGCAAGGAGGATGATGAACAAAGCCCCGCTCAGAGCCAGGCGCTGCCAGTTCGCAGCCTTGCGTCGCGGAGTCAGGACCTCCTCACGCTCCAAAGCCGCCGCTGCTCTTCTCTCCTCCGCGGGCAATTCCACTTTCTTGCGGCGACCGAGCAAGCGGCGCTCGAGGGCGCGGATGTCCAAAGACTGCCCTTTCTCCGGCGAGGGCGCTAACACAATCCCTGCTTCCCGCGCCAAGGTGCGGGTGGTGGCGTCCTCGACCACCAGCGCCAGACTGAGGGCCAGGTTGTCGGCGTAGCGCCGCAGCAGTTTCAGGTAGACCAAATTGCGCAGAGCCTCGTTCTCTGCGGGTACGACCAACAGAACCTCAGATGACTGCGCCTCCTCCAATTTGTTGCGGATGACGGCGATTGTATCGTTAGGTTCGACTTGGATGACTTGCTTCAAGAATGCTACTCCCCACGCGTCGGTACGAAAGTTGTCCTATCGCTTGACGAAGGAGCGTGCTCTCCGATGGATTGAATGCCGCCGACCGGGCCAATGCCCAGAGGATGACGTCCTCAGTCTGATCTGCCCGGTTCAGGACAGCAGGGACGTCCCGCGCCGATAGGATGCGAGGGATGGGGCACGGTTGGCAGATGCCCTTTTGACTCAGGGCATCGCGCAGCGCTGCCACTACCTCGGGGTAAGCCCATCCCCATCCCTGGAGAAAAATGGCCGGGAACGGACCCTCGCTCTCCAACACCTCAATGGTGGCAACGATGTCCTGCACCCAATGGTCGGCACTCGATCGAAACGCTCGCCTCCACACCTTCATCTCTGGTTCTCGCAGTTCGCCCCCCTGATAGGCCCGCAACGCAGCCGCCAGGTCGTTAGACAGTGCTCCTAAAGGCGTGTTCGATCGAACAGCCTCGTCGTAGGTAGACACCAGTGCCCGCTCTCCGCCCGGCCCGGCAGCCATATCCACTGGCCGGCCCCCGTGCACCAAGACGACCTGATGTCCTGCGGCCCCCAGCGCAATCAGGAGGGCGTCCCGCTGTGGCAAACTCTGCCCCAGGGCAAAGGGCCAGGACACGAAGGCTGGCTCATCCAGTTCGAGGGCCGTGGCCAGATTGCGCAGGGTGGCGAGTTCGTCGGCCGGGGCCAGGGTGACGAAGATCTCGGCTGCCAACTCCCGGCCATGTAGGCCAACGGGGCCATTCACCTGCAATCCGTCTACCGTCAGGCTCTCGACCACATCCACCACATCCAAATCCGGCGTCTCCGACGCTGATGGGGTGGTGCGGTTCAGGGGACGGGTCTTTTGCCGGGCCACTTGCCAGGCCCGGGAGAGGAGGCGGCGGGCCTCCTCCTGGTCCACCGGGCGTGACGGGTCGGCGCGGCGGGTTCGCGCGCTGCCGCGCGCCGTATAGAGGTCGTGGGGCAGCACAGCGATGAGGACGGCGTCGGGCACTATCTTGCGCCCGGCAGTCTCGGCCGTCATATCCTCGGCGGCGCAGAGAGCCTCATCGCAGACCGAGACGGCGACGGCGAGTTCGCTGGCAGCCTCGTCCGGCGGCCATGTCCTGTGAGCACTGCCCCACACGACGGCCGTGTCACCACGTCTCTCCACGACCAGGGCGGTCACGCCCTCCGCAGTGAGGTATAGGGCACTGCGGTAGCGCTCTGGTGTGCGATTGTCCCTGAGTTTTGGATGTCTTAGCACGCTATTTGTATCCTATCGCATCCCGCCATTCGTTATGGAATCTGCGGCTACGGGGCGCACGGCTGTGCGCCCCTACGCGCCGGTCGCCCGCCTGCGCGGGCGATGACGATTCCGTCTGCGTATCTACAGACGATCCCATTCCTCAACTGTGATCTCACGGCCCATGATTTCCGCTACTTCCCGAAGCATCATTCGCAATTGCGGTACAGAGAACTCGACATTAGAAGGGAGAGCCAGCCGATGTTGTTCATAAACCATAAACTGATGCCTGGTTCCAGAAAAGGGGCCATCGAAACCCAGTTGACGTAATCTTCGAATGAAATCCCGGCGTTTACATGGTGTCCACCGGTTCACGAATCGGCTCCTTGTTTAGATCAATGCTCCCGATCACCGGCAGCGGATGCCCTAATTTAAGGCCAAGTAGAATCCAGTCCTCCAGCGTGGAACGCAATTCCTCCTCGCATTCCCGCAGCGTGGCCCCGAATGCTACAACACCTTTGCAGGATGGAATTCGGCCCGCAAATGTGCCATCTTCCAGTTTGTCGTAGAGGGCTTGCGCCATCGCCTGATCCACATATTCGCTCAAGATGTAGCGTCTTGTCATTACATACCTCCGAACTAGGGAACAGGCCTCAAATTTGTTCCCTACCATGGACAACAGAGCATGTTATGCCCCTACTGCCTCACCCACAATTTTCTCCACCCTGCCCAGCGCCTCGTCGAGGCGGCTTAGATCGTGGCCGCCAGCCTGGGCCAGTGTGGGCCGGCCTCCACCGCTGCCGCCGACAATCTTCGCCACCTGGCGCACGATGGCCGTCGCATCCAACCCGCGTTGCACCAGGTCGGGCGTAACCACTGCCACCAGCGCGGGCCTATCGTGGATAGCAGCCCCCAGGACGATGACCCCGGAACCCATTTGGTCCCGCAAATAATCGCTCAATTCCCGCAAACCTTCCATGCTCGCTGCCTCCACCCGCGCGGCAAGGACTTGGATTCCGCCGACCTTGTGGACATCCGCGAGCAATGCTCTGGCTTGGAAGCGGGACAACTGGCGGCGCAGGTCCGCGATCTCGCGCTGCGCCTCGCGCCATTGCTGGGCCAGCGCCTCGACTCTCTGGGCCAGGTCGTCGGGCGTGGACTCCAGGGTTGTGGCAGCTTTCTCCAGGATGCCCAAGCGTGCGCGCACGTACTCTTGTGCGCCGCGCCCAGTCACCGCCTCGATGCGCCGCAGCCCAGAGCCAATGCTGGATTCGCTGACGATATAGAATGCGCCGATCTCGCCAGTGGCGCGGAGATGCGTTCCCCCGCACAATTCACGACTGAACCCGCTTGTCTCCACCATGCGCACCACATCCCCATACTTCTCGCCAAATAGGGCTACCGCGCCAGCACGAATGGCCTGGTCGTAGGGCATGGTCTGGGCTATCACCGGCAGGTTGTCTCGAATGGCGGCGTTCACAATGTCTTCCACTGCCCGCAACTGTTCCGGCGTAACCGGACGCAAGTGGGTGAAGTCGAAGCGCAGGCGATCGGGGGCCACCAGGGACCCGGCTTGCCGGGCGTGGTCGCCCAGCACGGTGCGCAGCGCCCGATGCAAGAGATGGGTGGCGGTATGATTGCGGGCGATGTCCAGCCGCCGCTCGCGATCCACCTTGGCTGTTACCTGCTCACCAGTGCGGATAGTGCCATCGGCGACGTGGCCATAGTGAACGGTTACGTCGGGCAGGGGTCGGCGGGTGTCTTCCACCACCACCCGGCCCGATGGGCTCTCCAACACGCCCGTGTCGCCCACCTGACCGCCCGCCTCGGCGTAGAAGGGTGTCTTATCCAAAACGACCTCGACGCGTTGGCCAGCACTAGCCTGCTCCACCGGTCGCCCTTCTACCACCAGGGCCAGCACTACGCCCTGATCCTCCAACGTCTCGTAGCCACTGAAGAGGGTCGGCGGCAGACCCATCCCACGGTAGCGCTCTGCTTCCTCGGCGGCAGCAAATTGTTGTGCTGCCCGGGCACGGGCGCGCTGTTCCTCCAGCGCAGCCTGGTAACCCGCTTCATCCACCGTCAAACCGTGTTCCTTCGCCACATCCCTGGTCAGGTCCAGGGGAAAACCGTATGTGTCATAGAGGCGAAAGGCGGTTGGGCCGGGGATGGTGCGGCCGCCCGCCGCCTTCACCTCGGCGATGGTTTCATCCAATAGAGTCAGACCCACGCTGAGCGTTTGCAGGAAACGCTCCTCCTCTTGGGTAACCGCCTCCAGGATGAACTCACGTGCCTTCACCAGCTCCGTATAATGGCTGCCCATCACCTCGATGACCGGCTCGATGACCTTGGCCATGAACGGGCCCTCGAAGCCGATCATTTTGCCATGACGGGCGGCCCGGCGCAGGATGAGTCGCAGCACGTAATTGCGCCCTTCGTTGCCGGGCAAGACCCCGTCGGCGATGAGGAAGGCAGTGGCCCGGGCGTGGTCGGCGATAACGCGATAGGAGACGTACTTGCGGGCCCGCTCCGCATCACTGTCGCCCAGCAATTCCTGCACCCGGTCCATAATGGGCAGGAAAAGATCGGTGTCATAGTTGCTGTCTGCGCCCTGCAGGATGGCTGTCAGGCGCTCCATACCCATCCCAGTGTCAATGCTGGGCTTGGGTAGATCGCGGGTCGTGCCATCGGGCAGGGTCTCGTATTGCATGAAGACCAGGTTCCAGAGTTCCCACCAACGCTCGCAATCGTGAGCCGGAGAGCAATCGGGGCGGCCACAGGTACAATATTGCTTCCCCCGGTCGTAGATGATCTCGGAGCAAGGGCCGTTCGGGCCGGTATCGCCCATGGCCCAGAAGTTGCTGTCCTTGCCCATTCGCGTGATTCGCTCCGGTGAGAGGTGAGCGACTTCCTGCCATAGTGCTGCCGCCTCGTCGTCCTGCTCGTAGATGGTGGCGTAGAGCCGGTCCGGCGAGAGTCCATACACCTGGGTGAGGCATTCCCAGGCGTAGGCGATGGCCTCGCGCTTGAAATAGTCCCCGAAGGAGAAATTGCCCAACATCTCGAAGAAAGTGTGGTGGCGGGGCGAGGGGCCAACGTTCTCCAGGTCGTTGTGCTTGCCGCTCACGCGCATGCACTTCTGAGCCGTGGTAGCGCGCGAGTACTCCCGCTTTTCCACTCCGGTGAAGATATCCTTGAATTGCACCATCCCCGCGTTGGTGAAAAGGAGGGTGGGATCGTTGGCGGGGACAAGGGAAGAACTGGGGACCACGGTGTGGCCCTTGCTGGCAAAATAATCCAAAAATGCTTTTCGGATCTCGGTGCTGGTCTTCATTGTGGTACTCCCTGCTCAGGGCAGTTAGCAAATGGCTCTGGCTGAGAACATCTATCGAAACCACAGAGAGCGCCGAGACCGCTGAGTTTCATCATTATTAATCTCTGCGAACTCCGCGCCCTCAGCGGTGAACCTTGTTGGGCTTTAGGCGGTCTCCTGCAATGGCCAATCAGTCGCGTCCATAGGCTTCAGGCTGGTCACCTGACGCCGGCGGATGGTCTCGGCGTCAATCACGCATTCCTTCACATCGTGGCGTGACGGGATCTCGTACATCACATCCAACAGGGTCTCCTCGATGATCGTGCGCAGGCCGCGCGCACCCATCTTGTAGGTCATTGCTTCGCGGGCGGCCTCTCGCAGCGCGTCCTCCGTGAACACTAGCTTCACCCCATCGAGGGCGAAGAGGGCCTGGAACTGTCGGACGATGGAGTTCTTCGGCTCAGTGAGGATGCGGATCATCTTCTCTTCATCCAACGGCTCGACGCTCACTACCACAGGCAGACGGCCCACGAATTCGGGGATCAGACCGAACCGGAGCAAATCTTCGGAGGTAACGCGGCGCAAGAGTTCCGTTGCTGTCCACTCGGTTTTCTCTCCCGTGTCACCCCGGAAGCCAAGAGGACGCCGCGTGCCGACGCGCTCGGCCACGATATCCTCCAGACCGTGGAATGCGCCCCCGCACACGAACAGGATGTCGGTGGTATCCAGTTGGATGAACTCCTGGTGCGGGTGCTTCCGCCCACCCTGTGGCGGGACGTTGGCGACCGTGCCCTCCAGGATCTTGAGCAGCGCCTGCTGTACACCCTCACCGGAAACATCGCGGGTGATGGAAGGGCTATCGCCGGACTTGCGGGCGATCTTGTCTATCTCGTCAATGTAAACGATGCCCTTGGCTGCCCGGGCCAGGTTGTAGTCAGCAGCCTGGATGAGTCGCAGGAGGATGTTCTCCACGTCCTCGCCCACATAGCCCGCTTCGGTCAGAGTGGTGGCGTCAGCGATGCAGAATGGCGCGTCTAAGATGCGGGCTAACGTCTGGGCCAGAAGGGTCTTGCCACAGCCGGTGGGGCCGATGAGCAGGATGTTGCTCTTCTGCAGTTCCACGTCACCCAGTCGTCGTCCTGCCACCACCCGCTTGTAGTGGTTGTAGACGGCTACCGAGAGCACCTTCTTGGCTCGCTCCTGCCCCACCACATATTCGTTCAGTTGGTCGTAGATTTCCTTCGGCGGGGGGATGCGGACAAATGGGTCCTCGCCCAGCACCGGCTTTTCCAGGGCATCCTCTTCCAGGATTTCTTTGCACAGGGACACGCACTCCTCGCAGATGAACACGGATTTCGGGCCAACGACGAGGCGTCCCACCTCATATTCCGGGCGGTTGCAAAACGAGCAGTACCGAACGCCGCTGTTTTTCTGCGCCATGTTAGGACTCCTTTTTCTCCGACCTGGTGAGCACAGCATCTACGATGCCGTACTCCACCGCGCTCTCGGCATCCATGTAGTAATCGCGGTCGAAATCGTGGCTGATTTTCTCCACGCTCTGGCCGGTGTGCAGGGCCATGATCTCCTGCAGTTTCTTCTGCATGCGCATGACCTCTTTGGCCTGGATCTCGATGTCTGGGGCATAGCCCTGCATCCCACCGCCGGCGGGGTGCATGTGAATGGTGGCGTTGGGCAGGGCGTAGCGCCGACCCTTGGTGCCCGCCGCCAGGAGCACGGTGCCCATGCTGGCCGTCGCGCCTACGGCGATGGTGGAGATCGGCGGGCGGATGAGTTGCATGGTATCGTAGATGGCCAGGCCGGCGTAGATGATGCCGCCCGGGCAGTGGATGTAGAGGGAGATCTCTTTCTCCGGGTCTTCCCGCTCCAGGAAAAGGAGTTGCGCTACTACCAAGTTCGCCACATTGAAATCAATGGGACTGCCCAGGAAGATGATGCGCTCCTTGAGCAGGAGAGAATAGATGTCATAGGCGCGCTCGCC
This sequence comes from Chloroflexota bacterium, assembly GCA_014360825.1. Classification (NCBI taxonomy): domain Bacteria; kingdom Bacillati; phylum Chloroflexota; species Chloroflexota bacterium. The sequence goes on from JACIWT010000004.1 coordinate 82,885, forward strand.
GCGCCCGGTGGATTCAATCACCATTGGGATCAATTCATACATTTCACTCGCCATTTTACATAGCTCCTATTCAGTCTTTCTCTTTCGTCTCTTCGCTACTGTTGGTCTCTGCCGGGGCTTGGGCCGGCAATTCGGGAGCCTCGCCCTTGGCGATCTGGACCAGCCGTTCGATGGTCTTGCGTGTGAACAGATCGCTGCGGATTAGAGGGAGGAGTGACTCGCTGCGGAGCAACTTGCTCATGCGGTCGGCGTTTTCCCCGAATGGTTCGGCGCGCTGGTTGATTTCGACGTCTACATCCTCGTCGGTTACTTCGATGCCTTCGATTTCGGCGATTTTCCCCAGCACTAGAGCGCGCTGCAGCCGCCGTTCGGCTGTCTCGCGCATGCTCTCCCGCAGGCCCTCCTCGGTCTGCTTGATGAGGCTCAGGTAGTTCTCCCAGGGCAAGCCCTGGCGAGTAACCCGCCTCTTATAGTCCTCGATCATGTGGTCGAGTTCACGCTCTACTGCCAAACCAGGGTATTCCAACTGTGCTTGGTTCACCGCCGCGTCGAGCACGTTCAGTTCGAACTCGCGCTCGGACTCTGCCTCTAACTGCGCTTGGAGCCTCGATCGCAGCGTCTCTCGCAACTGTTCCAGGGTCTCGTGTTCCCCGACTGCTTTGGCGAAGTCATCGTCGAGCGGGGGCAAGCGTTTCTCTTTCACGGCCTGGACTCGGATGTGGAAACGTACCTCCTGTCCCGCCAGGGCCGGGTTGTCAAAATCCTCTGGGTACTGAATGGCGAGGTCCTTCTCATCGCCAGCGGCCAGGCCGATCAATCCTTCCCGAAAAGCGGGCGGCGATAGTTCCTCCGAGAGGATGATCTCCTCACTCTCCTGATTCACCACGGTGCCATCGCTTTTCTGCCCCTGCATGTCTATGACAATCAGGTCGTCATTCGCCGCTCGGCGCTCTACAGGCACCCACTCCGCCTGCTCCTCTTGGAGATTGGCCAGCGCTTGGGCCACCTGCTGAGGCTGCACCACTACTTTCTCCGGTGTCATACGGATGCTGCGATAGTCGCCCAAGGTGACGACTGGTTGGACGGCCACTGTGGCCTTCAGGATCAGCGGCTCGATGCTCTCCAATTCCAGGCGCGGGAGGGCATACGGCTCCAGACCACTCTGCTGGATGGCCTCCTCGTAGAGATCGGGTGCGATGGCATCCAGCGCGGCGTCGTAGATGGCCTCCTTGCCGAAAGTGCGCACCACGATCTCATAGGGGGCCTTGCCGGGGCGGAAGCCGGGTATGGGCCGGCGCTGATTGATCTGGCGTGCGGCCTGGCGGAGTGGTTCCTGGAGTCGCTCGGGTTCCACCTCGATGGTCAAACGATATTCACATGAGCCAACTTTCTCGGATGTAACTTTCAAGAAGCACCTCTTTCGCTAAAGATCTGTCGCCTGCAAATAAATTGGCAGGCCCATCATGTCCAGTCCCGAAGGGACTTTATCGGGTGAGCCGGTGGATTCATCCACCGGCGCGCTTACCTCTTTTCCGTTTTCGTGTAACGCCCAATATACCTGGGAGAAAATTCTCGACGACGTATCCTCTTGACTCCCAATAGGTCCGTTCCTTTGAAAACCTCCCTTTATATTGGTAAAACTTTGTTCTTGTGAAGCCGCCATCAGCAACCTTCTCAGCGAATTCCCCGGTTTCGGGATCAAATCTGATCACGTCTTTGTACTTGAATTTTATGGCAAAGTAGGGGAGGTTGCAGATTTCTCCAATGTCCTCGCTTAATGGCTTCACCCAGACATTCTCGCCATCAAAACATTTATGTTTAAACGGCAACTTCACTTTGATCATGACAGTTCTCCTGGTCCGAGGGAATCCACAATCCTTATTCCTTTGTGTAATTGTAACATGATAACAAACCTGAAACCCGCTGGCGTTAACATCAGATTGTTACCTATCATCGCGATCAGGCCTAACTCTGTAGCGAAATTTGAAAAGGCGTTAGTCCCAAGGAAAGCAGATCGCTCAGTAGACCAGTCGAATCTCTTGCCCACACTCTCCCGAAAGTAAGGTATCAGGTCTTGCATTGTTACTGGGTAGGAGTTTCGTGCCAACACAAAGATCGCCTCTACCAAACTATATATGCCAAACACTATACTCGAGGAGAATGGATCGCGGACGATGCTCTTCCGTAGTAGGTCCATTTGTTCATTAGACAATTGATATGATGTGAGCGACTCATCGCGTAGCCTAACATAAGAAACCCCTAAATCAGTGAGGAAGTACCTCTTGCCATATCTACGAACAAGTCCCAACTGCTCTCCAAACCTAAGATGGTTTCTCACTGTGTTTGAGGCGATACCTATTGTTTGGGATAACTCTTCGATGGTGTTCTGCTCCGGAAGAGTATATAAAACTCTGTTAATTACATGTATGTGCCAAACTCCCAGGTCTACAGGGCGAATAGTTAAGAATCCGGAAACACCTGCCATCTGGCTATAAAAACTCTTTAAAACTGCTTCAGGGTCATAGCGTATCAAACGTATGTCCCTCTCGGTACAGATGCGAGCGTCATCTCGACTATATTTCGTTACCAATAGTATTGCATTTATGTCCCCTTGCACAAGGTTATTAGTATTTTGGAGTTGTATCAGGTCGCTTTTGTATCCAGCAATTTGATCAGCAAATTCCCGTCTAAAGAGATCTACTTTCAACTCAACTAAGAATAGCTGGTTCCGAGACACGAACAATAAATCAAGCCGCCCGGATGGTAACGGTAGTTGCCTTGCTACCAAACTCAATTCGTGATCCCAGGTGAGCAACTGGGCAAGGATGTTGGGATAGATAACAAAAACGTCTTCTATCTCAGATTCGTGTACTTTGATCTCCCTTTCGGTCTCTTTATTAGGCGTCTGATGGGCCTCCATATAACCTTCTCTAATTGGTCTCGATTCGCATGTGAGATCAAAAGGGCAAGCATTCATCTACCACAAAGGCTCAAAGATCCGTGACTTTTCGTTCCACTTAGTGTCTTCGCGGCTTCGTGGTTAGATCTGCGGTCGCTATCTCCCTAACACAGATTGCGCTGGTTCATCCGAACCAGCACCTCTGTGCCTTGCCGGTAGGGCAAATTGCCAATTTGCCCTACAATGGGGAAGGAGAGACTCGAACTCTCACGGATTGCTCCACGTGATCCTAAGTCACGCTCGTCTGCCACTTCCGACACTTCCCCACACCGCGGACTATTGCCGCTCGGCGGTTATTATAAGAACTTCAAGGTGTTTGTCAAAACACCGCCAGACAAAAAGGCCCGTCCGGGAGGGGACGGGCCTCTGCGCCGGTATTCGCTACTTACCGAGCAGGGTGGTGAAGGTGTTGTGGTGATCCTCTTCGTCGGCCAGGATGTCGAGGAACAGTTCGCGGGTGGTGTAGTCCTTCTCTGCCTCAGCCATCTCGACGATGCCGCGATACATCTTGATGGCCCCTTCTTCGGCTGCTACGTCGTTTTGGAGCATCTCCTCCAACGTTTCACCCACCTGGATGGGCGTCGGCTTGGTAGTCGGCACGCCACCCAGGTAATCCAGTCGCTCGGCGATAGCCTCGGCGTGCTTCATCTCCTCGATGGAGATCTTCTCGAACACGTCACTGATGGCGGCACTCTCCTTCCCGATGACCAACACGTGCTGCCACATGTACTGGATGATCGCGCTCAGTTCCGCCGCGATGGCGTCGTTCAATAGACCCATGAGTTTCTCGCTCGCCATTTCAGTCTCCTTTCCTTTTGGCTCAGACTCCTGTTCGATCTAGCCATATTCTACTGCTTCCGTCTCCTTTTGTCAATGACGGGTTTGTTGATACTCACCCGCGCACCTGAATCGCCATACTCGGACACGAACGCACGCACTCCATACAGCGGATGCACTCCGGGGAGTTGGGCATTTCGGTGACATCTATGTCCACCGGGCACACGGCGCGGCACAGTCCGCAATCGCTGCATGCTTCCTGGTGGAACTCCAGCCCCAAGTGGCTGACCTGATTGAAGGGCGAATAGATGGCCCCCAGAGGGCAGACGAAGCGGCAGAAGGGCCGCTTGCTGACAGCGAACCAGATCAAGAACCCGACCAGGATGACCATCTTGAGGGCGAAGAAACCGCCTGCCAGCGCGCGGATGCTGGCGTCCAGGATGACCCAGGGGATACCGGCCTCCAGCGCCCCCGCCGGACAAAGTTTGCAGAACCACGGCTCCGCCGTGGCGAAAGCAATGATGACCGCCACCACGACCAAGAAACCATAGCGCAGCCAGCCGAAGCGCCTGGCCGAAACACGCCACTTGGGCACGGGCAGTTTGTACACCAGTTCCTGGAAAAAGCCCCACGGGCAGGACCAGCCGCACGAGAGCCGGCCCACTGTTGCCCCCACCAAACCAAGCGCTCCCAGGAGGTAAAAGGGGAACTGGCGGATAATCATGAAATGTTGCAGCGAACCGATAGGGCAGGCGAAGACTGCGGCCGGGCAGGCGTAGCAGTTGAACCCGATGCACGGGATGCCTTTCAGACCCTGGAAGAAATAGGAGTTGAAGACAACGAGGGAGATGGACTGCATCAGGGCGCGGGGCCCACGGAGCAGGAACCTGACCAACCGGTTCATTTCACCCTATTCCAGGCCGATGCAACTGAAGCACAACGTAGTGGCGTTGGCGAACACGCGGCCCGGGTCGCCCAGAGCCACGCCAATGGCCAGAAAGGCGAGGGCCACCCAAACCAGGAGTAAAGCCATCCGCTGGTGCTGCTTACTCATCGCATTGCTCCTCTGGAAGTGCTCCAATAGCCTTGTCCAATAGCCTTGCGAAGGTTCTAAAACCTTCGCAAGGCTTGGATCTATTGTTTCCACCTATGCTTCTTCGCCCACGTGATCGGAACCGCGTGTCGCCGGCGGCTCGCTTGGTTCGGGGGCGACGGGAGGCTGTTCGGGCGCAGGCGGCGCTTCTGGCACCGGCGGGACGGGGACCTCGGGCGCAGGCGGCGGAGGCGGCTCCGTTGGCCTGCCCACTTCGCGTGACACCCGACCGTAGGCCAGCAGATTGCGGACCAGCATCCCTGCCCCGAGCAGGATCAGGAGGGCGGGCCAGAAATAGCGCAGCAGTCCCTCTCCCAAGAACATGATCAGCGCCAGGCCGAAGAGAAACATGGGCCCGGCCACCCACAGTGCCCAGTGGGTGGGCACCTCTGGGCTGCGCAGGAGATAGAGGACCACGAACACCAGACCGATGCCGATGAACAATGCCCCAGGCAAGAGGCTCTCCCAACCGGCCGCGGCGAGCAGCGGCAACACCCCGATCACTACCATCACCCCGCCGGGAATGAGTGCCCACCAATTCTGGCGTCGGTTCTGCAGGAAGAGCCACCCGAAGGCTGCTGCGATGGCCCACATCACGAACGCACCGACCCAGACCCCACCGAGCACTCTCTCGAGCGGGGTGATGATCGCCAAGATGAGCATCACTCCACCGGGGATAAGTGCCCACCAGTTCTCTTGCCGGTTGAACAGGTATATGGTGGCGAAGGCTGCACACAGCCCGAGGAACAGAAATTCCGGCAACAACCAGTCCGGCAGGCCAATCCAGGTCAACAGGAGGCCGAGACCCAGCGGGAGAAATGCCCCGGCTGGGATCAGCGGCCACCACTGGCTGCGGTCGCCGAAATATGTGACCATGAATGTGACACCGAGGCCAGCGAGGACCAAGCCCCAGAAAAGGGAACTCAACTCGGCGAGATAGCCCAATGTGACCAGCAGCATTAGGACACCTGCGATGATGAGCAAGAGACCCCACACCACACGTATCCAGTCCTTATGCATGACTCCATTCCTCCTTCCGAATTTGGCAGGTCCGCGATCAGAAGAACTACCAGCGTATTGTAACACCTAAATCACAATGGGGCAATTCCAATGCGAACCGTCAGCGCCCTTGCCACGTCTCCGTTGTTGACAAACTATTACTTGCAGGCTATACTCCACACCAATGGGTGCCTGTGCCATTCGGCCCCGTCACGCGGGATCCCTTTGGCTCTATGCACATTTGACAGAGAGGAGCCTTTTCGATGAAAACCCATTACAGCCTCGCCCTCATCTTGGCAGCCGCTGTGCTGGTCTCCTTGGCTGGCCTGACCCTGGCTGATCACTCACTTGGAGAGGAACCCCTCCTCATCCACCTCCGCGTGACCACGTTCGATCCCTTGGTGGCCCTACCTGATATTCCGGCTCACCTGCAAGCGGGCCCTCTTGGCGAGGGGCGTGCGCCTTACATCGTCCAGTTCACCGCATCGGCCAGGGAGGAATGGAAGCAGAGCATCACCGCCCGCGGCGGCGAAATCATTGGCTACATTCCCGATTACGCCTATCTCGTGCGGATGACCGCCTCCACTGCACGGCAAGTGGAGGCCCTGGAGGCTGTGCGCTGGGTGGGCCCCTTCGCCCCAGCCTACAAGATCGAGCCCAGCCTGCAGAAATTGGCGCTGGGCTCAGCAGACGTTTTCACTCTCCACCTCATGACCTTCCCAGGCGAAGACATAGCCACGCTGGAAGCGACGATCAGCGGTTTGGGCGGCAAGGTGTTGGCTGCCTCTGAAGGTGAGATGGCCTCCTACTTGCGCCTCGAATTACCCGGCGTGCGCATCGCCGATCTGGCGCACCTTCCGGCTGTGGCGTGGATCGAGCCCTTTATCCCCAAAACTCTACATAACAATGTGGCCCGCGGCATCATGAACGTGAACTCCGCCTGGACCGGGGCGGGTGTCGGTCTGTACGGGGAGGGGCAGATCGTGGCCGTGGCCGACACAGGCCTCGACACCGGCAACGCGGCGACCATCCACGAGGATATCCGCGGGCGGTTGCAGGACGCATACGCCTGGGGCCGGCCCGGCGACTGGAGCGACGATGTTACCTACGATGGGGTGCCCCAGGGAAGCCACGGCACTCACGTGGCCGGGTCGGTGCTGGGCAACGGCACTCTTTCCGGCTCCAACCCGGGCGCGCACAACTACACCAATTCCTTCGCTGGGGTAGCGCCCGAAGCCCGCCTGGTGTTCCAGTCTGTGATGGATGCACAAGGCAGCCTGGGGGGCCTCCCCAACGACTTCAATGACCTTTTCCTGCAGGCCTACAACGCTGGCGCACGGATTCACACCAACAGTTGGGGCGGCCCGACCAGCATGGATCCTAGCAATCCCTACGGCGGCTACACTATCGAGGATCAACAGACGGACCAATTCATGTGGAACCACCCCGATTACCTCATTCTCTTCTCCGCCGGCAATGAGGGTGTGGATGCGAACGCGGACGGAGTAATAGACCTGGATAATGTGGGCTCCCCTGGCACAGCAAAGAATGTCGTCACCGTGGGGGCGACGGAGAACAACCGCCCGCCCGGAAGCGGTTTCGGCGGCTACTCGAACTATATGTGGGGCACCGGCAGTTGGGAACCAGACTACCCCGTGAACCCTATTCACGACGATTACATCAGCAACAACCCCAATGGCATGGCTGCTTTCTCCAGCCGCGGCCCGTGCGATGACGGGCGCATCAAGCCCGACGTAGTGGCTCCGGGGACAGACATCATCTCCGTGCGCGCCCGGGTGCCTGGAGCCGACACAGGCTGGGGCGAGTACAATGCCAATTACCTGTATATGGGCGGGACGAGCATGGCCACTCCCCTCACCGCCGGCTCGGCAGCCATCATCCGCCAGTGGCTGCAGCAGGTCAAGGGCATCGCCAACCCACAGGCTTCGCTGGTGAAGGCGGTTCTCCTGAACGGGGCGACCAACATCGCCCCGGGTCAATACGGCACCGGCCAGTATCAGGAAATCCCGTACACCATCCCCAACGGTGTAACGGGCTGGGGACGGGTGAACGTGGCGGAGAGCATCGGCGCGGGCAGCGCGACGGTGCTGGTCGAGCAGAGAACCGATGGGCTAGGCACTGGCGGCTCGCACACGTACCAGTACAACATCGCCGTGGGCGCTGCGCCGGCTTCTGGTGGGCAGAAGGTCTCGAGTCTGCCGCAAAGTCAGGCCCTCCGGCAGGAGGGTGTTACTGCGGTCTTGGACAGCAGTGGCATCACCTGGCCGGAACCGGTGCGCCCCACTTTGGCCGCGACGGGCTGGACGAATATCATGACCGAGGACTTCGAGGGCGCTTTCCCCTCGGCGGGCTGGACTGTGTTCGACAACGACGGATCCAATTATGGCGAGTACTTCTGGGCCAAGCGCAACTGCAAGCCTTACCAGGGCAATTACAGCGCTTGGTGCGTGGGCGGAGGAGCCAATGGGAGTGCCCTGGCCTGCGGCGCTGACTACCCCGACTACGCCGACTCGTGGATGGTGTACGGTCCCTTCGACCTGAGCGACGCCACCAATGCCCAACTGCTATTCTACCACTGGACCAAGACCGAATACAACTGGGATTACCTCGTCGTTATGGCCTCCCTGGATGGTACTAATTTCTATGGCGACGCTTTCCATGGCGACTGGGTGGGTGAGTGTGGAGGATGGTGTGCGGAGACCTTCGATTTGACCGATGTCTATATGTTGGGGAACCTGTGTGGGCAGCCCCGTGTCTGGGTCGCTTTCAACTTTGAGAGCGATTACAGTGTTACCTACCCGGGCGCCTTCGTGGACAACATTGTATTACGGGCTGAGCGTGGCGGGGTTGGACCGACGCCTTCGATTACCATCCCTGCGGGTACCAGCCCCACGCCGTCGCCCACTACTACTGGCGCTGTTAGCGGCGTCCCCTTCAAGGTTACGCTGGCCTGGACGGACTACCCCGGCTCACCGTGGAACAGCGTGCAACTGGTGAACGACCTGGATCTGGAGGTCATCGCCCCCGACGGGACGCACTACTATGGCAACAATGCTTCCGCTGGCAGCCGCGACCGACGCAATCCCGTCGAGAGCGTGATCATCGCCAATCCCCCCTCTGGCAACTACCAGGTGATCGTGCGTGCCCACAACGTGGCTATGGGAGGCTTGCAAGGCTACGCCCTGGCGGTGAGCGGCCCGAATCTTTCCGCCGGACAAGGGCTCACACCGAGTCCCACGGCCACGGCGACGTCAGGCCCATCAGCCACGCCTACCAGCACTGGTACGGCGGAGCCATCGCCCACAGCCACGCGTACTGTTACAGTAGGGCCATCGCTGACGCCCACCAGCACCCGTACTCCGGGGGCAATCCAGATATTTCTGCCCATCATCCTGTACTACTATCCGCCGTTTCCCGCCACGCCTTCGCTGAACCCGATTGACAATGCCGATGGGGACAACGAGTACACGGTCTCATGGACCACTGCCGCCCGCGCGGACACTTACACACTGCAGGAGGACGACAACGCTTCCTTCTCCAGCCCGACGGTGGTGTATGAGGGCAGCGCCACGAGCACGCATCTGACGGGCAAGCCGACGAATAAGACTTTGTACTATCGGGTGCGGAGCAACAATGCCTGGGGCACGAGCGGGTGGAGCAACACCCGTTCGGTGTGGATTCCGCCGGCGATGGGGACTTGGCGGATCATCAACGACACGGGAGGGACACTGACCATCGAACTGTACGGGGTGCAGACGCGCGAGTTCGCGCCTGGGACGCACGATTGGCAACTGGCGCCGGGGACGTACTCCTATCGGGCCAGTGCGAGTTGTGGCTCGTTGACCAGTTCGGTGCGGATTTACGAATACTCAGTGACCACGACGCGGTTCTATTGCGCCTACTACAGCCCGCCGGAGCGAGGACTGCGAGCGCGGTAGACACGTTGTGGGAGCAATCTCCAGATTGCGACTTTTGTATCGCCGCCTGGAGACGGCTCCCACGGGAAATGCTCTCACTCTGTGGGAGCAATCTCCAGATTGCGACTGTTGTATCGCCGTCTGGAGACGGCTCCCACGAGAGATGGCATTTTGCAGAAATGCAATTCTTTGCTATAATCTTCCTCGCAACGGGTGGTCTTTGCTGGCTGTGTGCTCCAAGGACCACCCGTAAATAACGAAAAGTGGTGGTGAGCCATGACAGATTTGTTGGCATCCGTGGAAGCACAAGCGAAGAAACCAGAAATCCCGGACCTGCGCCCGGGCGATACAGTGCGCGTCCATAACCGCATTGTGGAGGGTGACCGCGAACGAGTGCAAGTGTTCCAGGGCACCGTGATGCGCTTGCGCAAGAGCGGGCCTAACGCCAATTTCACCGTGCGGCGTATTGCCAGCCACGGCGTGGGCGTGGAACGCACTTTCTTCTTACACTCGCCGCGCGTCGAGAAGATCGAGATAGTCCGCCACGCGCACGTGCGGCGGGCGCAACTCTACTACCTGCGCGGCAGGCGGGGCAAAACCAGCCGCCTGCGCGAGAAGCGCGCCGCAGTGGTAACGGAAACGGAAGAGGCGACTCCATAGGGCTTGCCTGTGTGGGGGGCGCGGGCCGGGTCTCCGGACCTGCGTCTCTTTTCCTTTGGGGGCCACTGTAATGGAAACCCCTACGCTGGACGAAGAACGGGCGCTGATGCGGGATGGCTATCACCGGATTGCTGGCCTCGATGAGGCGGGACGAGGCGCGCTGGCCGGCCCAGTGGTCGCCGCCGCCCTGATGTTGCCTCTCGAAGATCGGGACCACGAGGACATCCTCTCCGCAATGGCAGGTGTGCGCGACTCGAAAATGCTGACCCCACAGGCTCGCCAAGCGCTTTTCCCCCACATCTTGCGTTTCGCCTGCGCCGTTGGCGTAGGCTTAGTGTGGCAGCAGGAAATTGATGCCTTTGGCATCGTGGCCGCCACCCGGCGGGCGATGACAATGGCTGTCCGCGCCCTGCCGATTCCCCCCGATCACCTGATTGTGGACTCCCTCACTCTGCCCCAGGTCTGTATCCCGCAACGCGTTCTGATCCGCGCCGACAGTTCTGTCCTCTCCGTGGCTTGCGCTTCCATCGTCGCCAAGGTGGTGCGCGATCACTTGATGACGTGCGCCGAGGCCACCTACAGCGGTTACGGTTTCAGCCAGCACAAGGGCTACGGCACTCCTCAGCACCTCCGCGCTCTGGCAGAACTGGGGCCCTGCGCCTTGCACCGTTTATCCTTCGCCCCCTTGAGAGGTGTATCACCCACCTGCGCAGAAAACGCCACGCTTGCATGACGGCTGCAATTATGATAGAATGAGCCCGTACATTTGCGGTCGGGCGGGTGAGGGAGGTGCGGTGCCAAAAGCCAATCGTCGCCAGAGAACTGGCCGGCGGGGAGAAGAGCTCGCCGTCGCGAAACTCGCTGCGCTGGGGTGTCAAATCGTGACCCGGAACTACCGCTGCCCTTACGGAGAGGTAGACATAATATGCCAGGACGGCTCGGCTCTGGCCTTCGTGGAGGTGCGCGCCAGGACGGGTGACGACTACGGTTCGCCGGAGGAATCGGTGACCCCGGCCAAACAGGCACGGTTGGCGAATGTGGCGGCGCACTACCTGCAAGAAAACGAGATGGAAGCGTCCGACTGGCGCATAGACTTGGTGGCAATTGAGTTGGACTCGGATGGCAGCGTGCGGCGCGTGGAATGGATAAAGAACGCCGTGACCGAATGAACGCAGACTCGATCCCCTTGGTGGTGTTGGTCGGTCCGACGGGGGTGGGCAAGACTGCCCTGGCCTTGTCTCTGGCCGAGCGCATCCACCTGGAGGTGATTTCCGCCGATTCCCGGCAAGTGTACCGCTATATGGACATCGGCACCGCCAAGCCGAGCACCGAAGAGCAGCGCCGGGTGCGCCACCATCTGATAGACATCGTGGACCCGGATGAAGAGTTCACCCTGGCGCAATACCAAGCGCTGGCCTACGAGGCCATAGAGGAAATATGGTCACGCGGGGCATTGCCGCTCCTGGTGGGTGGAACTGGCTTATACGTCAAGGCAGTGGTGGAGGGATGGACGATCCCGCGGGTGCCGCCGGATAGTGCCTTGCGTCGTCGCCTGGAGGACCTGGCGGAGGCGGAGGGGGCGGCGGCACTACACCAGAGGCTGCGAACATTGGACCCGGTGGCGGCAGCGCGTATTGACCCGCGCAACGTGCGCCGGGTGATACGCGCCCTGGAAGTATGCGAACGAATGGATCAACCCATCTCGGATTTGCAGAGGAAAGAGCCCCCACCATACCGTATCCTGCAATTAGGGCTGACTATGCCCCGCCCACTGCTGTACGAGCGCATTGACCGACGGGTGGATGAGATGATCGCTCGCGGGCTGGTGGCAGAGGTGGAAGGGTTGGTGGCCCGCGGATACCACTACGATCTGCCTTCGATGTCGGGTCTGGGATACCGCCAGATCGGGGCGTATCTGCAAGGCAAAATGAGCCTGGCGGAGGCAATCGCCGACATCAAGCGACAGACACGACGCTTTGTGCGCCAGCAATACAACTGGTTCCGCCTATCGGATCCGCGCATTCGCTGGTTGGATGGCACGACGTTGCCCACCGACGCGGCTGAACAGGCCATTCGAGCCCACGTAGGCGCAGGAGAGAGAGTGAGGGTGACTGCACCATGAGCAAGAAATTTGAAAGTCTGGGATGTGGTTCAGAACAATATCCCAACTCTCATAACTCTCATCGAACCCCTGGTCCCAGCCGACGAAGAGGAGGGGCATGGTTGAGAAAGAAACAGAGGTGCTTCCGCCACCTGTGGAATGGATTGACATCGCGAGTATGAGGAGCGTAGTATGACATTGCACGCGGGCGACATCCTGGCAGGCAAATACGAGATCATCGCCGAGATCGGGAAGGGCGGGTTCGGGAAGATTTACCTGGGCCACGACAAGGGCATGGATCGCCCCGTCGCCATCAAAGAGTTGTCCCATGACCGCGCCGAACTGAGCCCCGAAGAGTACGAAGACTACGCACGGCGTTTTCACAAAGAGGCACAGATCGTCAGCCGGCTCCTGCATCCCAACGTAGCGGCTGCCTACGCCTTGGAAACCGACGCCGACGGCACCATCTACCTGATCATGGAATACGTGGATGGGGGCAGCCTCAAGACTATCCTGGAGGAGCGAGGACCTCTGGAGCCAGAGAAAGTCGTCCGCATCGGGGTAGATATATGCAATGCCATCGAAGCCATCTGGCGACACGACATCGTCCACCGCGACATCAAGCCCAGCAACATCCTGGTGACCAAGGATTGGCAGGCCAAACTCACCGATTTCGGTGTGGCGCAATTGGGTCACGAAACCCGTCGCACCCAGGAGGCCAAGAGCCACCCCGGCACACCGGCCTACAAATCGCCGGAGCAGGCCACTACCACTGGATACCTCGACCAACGCTCTGACATCTATGCCCTCGGCCTCGTTCTCTATGAACTGCTGACCGGCAAACTCTACCTGCGCAACCGCGTGACGCCGCGCCAGCAGAATCCCAAAGTGCCGGCCGCCCTGAGCATGGTCATCATGAAAGCCCTGGCCGAGAACCCGAACGATCGCTATCAATCGGCGGAAGCGTTTCGCGCCGCCCTCGAGCGTTCGCTGAAGAGCAATGTGCTCGCCGATGTGCAGGCAGCCATGTCCAGCCTGAACGTGAACCCTTCGCTGGTGATCGGGGTACTGGCATTGATTGCGGCGGTGGCTCTCTTTTTGGCGGGCAGGTCCTTCACCAATGCTCGCCAGCGCGCTGCGATGGCCACGAGCGCGGCGCTCAGCCTCACCCAGACCCGAGCCGCGGAGTTGACCTATACCGAGACGCCAACTCCCACGAACCCGGCGTTAGCAGGCGACCCTTATGAGCCAGATGATGAGGACCCACGCCCCATCGCTTTGGGCGAGACACAGCAGCACTCCTTCAACCCGCACGGCGATGTGGATCGAGTATCGTTTCTGGTGAAAGCGGGGCACTGGTATGCGGCGATCACGTCGCAATTGTCTCTGGGCGTGGACACAAAGTTGGTGGTGAATGTGGCCGGGCGCACCTACGAGAATGACGACGTGGTGCCCGGTGCTCTGGCTTCCGAGGTGCGCTTCCAGGCTCCGGCCGATGCCCAAGCGGTGGTAGCGATCTACAACCTCAACCAGTTTGGCCCCGACAGAACCTATGAGATCACGGTGGTCGAATTGCCGCCGACACCCACCCCCACGAGCACAGGGACTCCGCTGCCCACTGGGACGCCCACTTTCACTCCCACGCGCACGGATACGCCCACCAGCACGCCCACTCGCACGGCTACCAATACTCCGACGGTGACGAATACGCCCACTGAAACGCGCACTCCAACGCAGACTCGCACGCCAACGGAAACACGCACACCGACCCAGACGCGCACTCGCACGCCCACCGCCACCTACACGGTGACGAAGACGCCCACCGAGACGCGCACGCCTACTGAAACTCACACGCCAACGGTGACGCTCACGCCCACTGAGACCTCTACGCCGACAGAGACGGCCACTCCCACCGATACGGCTACCCCTACAGAGACATCCACGCCGACGGAAACGCCCACGGAGACGCCTACGGAGACACCGACGGAAACGCCTACTACACCATCCCCCGGCTCCATAAGGTAAGGGCTGCGGGGCGGGGTGCAAAGGGCCATGCTCCCGGCTTGGCAACGGTTCGCTCGTAACGGTTGGCTGCCTTTGCTCCTGTTGGTCGGCGTGATCTTCTGGCGGGCGACCACACTGCAGGGCATCTTCTACTTCGGCGACATCTATCAACTGCACTATCCCCTGCGCGTGGCTTATGCCAATGCCCTCCGCTCCGGCACGCTGCCCTTCTGGAGCCCCGATATTGCCGCCGGCTACCCGTTGCTCGCCGAAGGGCAGTTGGGCGCACTGTACCCGCCCAATCTCCTTTTTCACCTGCTCCTGGATGTCCCCTGGACCATCAATGCCACGGTGCTATTTCATTTCGTGTTGGCGTCCTGGGGGATGTACGCCTTTGCTCGGGCCCTGGGCCTGCGCCGGGCTGGGGCCTATCTGGCGGGCATCGTTTACGCGTTGAGTGGCTTTCTCATCGCCCACCTGAATCACCTGAACATCCTGTCCTGTGCGGCTTGGCTGCCCTGGCTGTTCCTGCTCACGCGGCGCTGCATCCGAGGGGAGCGATGGACGGATGTCTTGGCTCTGGCAGTGCTGTGGGCACTGGAATTCTTGGCTGGACACCCTCAGATCGCGCTCCTGAGCGCTTTGGCGGTGGGGAGTTATGCCCTGGCGCTACCTGCCGTAGAAAGGATTGGGAAGCCGAGACGTGGCGTCTTGGCCAGTGCCAGCGCCCTGGTGCTGGGCTTGCTGCTGGCCGCGCCCCAACTCCTGCCCACCTATGAATTGACGACCCTTTCCTCGCGCGCTGGCGGCCTGGACCCTAAATTCTTCACCTCTTTCTCCCTCCATCCCGCTTACCTGGCCACATTGCTCTCGCCGTTCCTACGCGGCAACCCGTATCCGAACATCTCGGTGGAACTGGTGGGCTATCTGGGCATATTGCCGCTGGCTCTGGCGTCCCTGGCCTTGCCCCTGCGACGGGATCGGATCACGAGATATTTTGTGGGGCTGGCCCTGGTCTCGCTGTTGCTGGCCTTCGGGCGCTGGAATCCTTTATATGCATATTTCCTGCGCCTGCCGCCCCTCAATCTCTTCCGCGTCCCGGCGCGATATCTCTACACATTCACCTTCGCCGGGGCAGTGCTGGCTGGTCTGGCCGCCGACCGCCTGTTGGCACGGGCGCGCGGAACGGAGCGTCATCGGCTGGCAGCGGGAGTGGCTTTGTCTTGCGCGTTGGCGGGGATAGCGGCACTCGCCTTGCCACTCGAGGCTTTGCTGACTGCCTGGCGGCTGCTGCCGCTGGTGTGGATGGTGGCGGGTGGAGCGGTGCTATTCATGGCCTGGCGGGGCGCGCTGGGTCGTCGGACATTGGCTATCCTTTTCCTGTCCCTGGCGCTCTTGGACCTCATCGCCTTCACTGCGGTGTACAACCGCACCTACAACGACGTGATGCCATACCAAGACTTCATCGCCCCGCCGCGCTCCCTGGGCTTCTTCGCCGGTCAGGATCCGTCTGCCTACCGCATCCTGACCCACGAGGGTATCGTGCCCGTCCTGTCTGTGATGCGCGAGTCCTTCTACCCGAATATCTCCATCGCTCACGGTGTCCCCAGCGCCAACGCCCTGTTCCCCCTCCTCCCCCGCGCCTACCAGGACTATATGGCTCACCTCACCTCGCGGATGGCGGATGCCCTCGGTATCCGCTATTTCCTGATCCCACAACTCCTGCCGGTAGATGAGGATACGGAATTCTACGATCTGGAGAACCCGCTCGCGCCCAGTCTGGTGGGTCGGGCGCTGGATTTCGAGCCCATCACGGTAACACAAGTGGAGATCGAGTCCTACGTCAGCCATTCGGCCAGCGTGGGGGATGGCGTGCTGGCGGCGGAGGTGGTGCTGCGCCTGGTGGATGGGCGGGAGCGGCGTTTGCCCCTGCGCGTGGGGTTGGAGACCGCCGAGTGGGCCTACGACCGCGACGACGTGTGGGAGAACGTGGCCCACGACCGCCCGACGGTGGCGCGGACCTGGCCCGCTCGCTCGGGCTTCCCGCCCCGCGACCACCCAGGGCACTCTTATTTGGCAGCCATCACGTTCCAGGAGCCACTTGTCATAACCGGCGTGCGCATTGAGCCTGCCCTGCCGCGGGCATTCGTCCGCGTGGAGCGAGTGCGTTTCACCACGGTGAACGGCGATACCGTGCTCCTCTCGCATCTGGTGGGGGAGAGCGATTTCGCCCTGGTGTATCGCAGCGAGGACGTGGCCATCTACGAGAACCGCGACGCCATGCCGCGCGCCTATCTGGTGCACCGCGCCGAAGTGGTGGCTTCGGACGAGGAGGCGCTGGCACGGCTCCAGGCCCGGGATTTCTCGCCCCGGGAGGTGGTCTATCTGTTGGATGGGGAGGGGCGACCCACCGGGCCGCCCGGCTCAGACGACGTGGTGATCGTGGAGGAATATGCTCCCATGCGGGTCTCCCTCACGACCATCTCCGATGCCGATGGCTACTTGGTCCTGGCCGACAGTTACTATCCCGGCTGGCGTGCTTATGTGGATGGCGTCGAGACCCCAGTGTGCCGGGCCAATCTGATGATGCGCGCCGTCTATGTCCCGGCCGGGCGGCACGCTGTTACGTTCGTTTACAAGCCGCGGATGTTCCGGTTGGGATTCGTCTTGGCGGGCCTGGCGGTGGTGGGGATGGGGGGAGTGAGAGGAGTGAAAAAGTTGACAAAACGCGAAAGTTGTGCTATATTAATTTTGTAATCCCCTCTACACCTTCGGGTGTAGGGCGCGAGGCCGCCATAACAGGCGGCCTTTGCTTTTGCGGAGGTTTCGATGAGAACCAACGTTTATGTGGATGGTTTTAATCTATATTACCGTGTGAAAGGCACCCCGTACAAATGGCTTGATCTGTCGACTCTTTGTCGACTGGTTCTACCTAAACATCTTATCGTTAATCGTATTAGATATTTCACAGCCATAGTTCGGGCAACACCAAATGATCCCCGTAAGCCTCAACGCCAGGCTATTTTCATTCGCGCTTTGCAGACCATACCTAATCTCACTGTACACTATGGGCAATTTCTTTCACATTGTAAGCGAATGGCACTTGCTAATCCACCACTTGGCGGACCTCAGACGGTGGAAGTTATTAAGACGGAGGAAAAGGGGTCTGATGTCAATTTGGCCACTTGGTTACTATTTGACTGCTTTCGCAACGAATATGACGTGGCTGTGGTGATCTCTAATGATTCTGATTTGGTAGAGCCAATCAAAATCGTGAGATATGAGTTCGGACGCGAAGTTGGAGTGGTGAACCCACAAAAATACAGAACCAGTTTCGAGTTGGCAAAGATAGCATCATTCTGCCGCAAGATTCGAGATAATGCGCTCAAATCAAGCCAGTTTCCGCCCGTTCTTACTGATGCACACGGGTCGTTTTCGAAACCAGCTGAGTGGTAGACTAAGATAACGGGTCATTCAAGGATGAGGATATAGCGTCTTGCAGTACTGTTACTCTGGTGCAGACATTTTACTTGCCGACCTCTCCCAGTTTCGATGCGGTCTCAGTTTTCTTCTATCACCGTTTGGATGACGAACGTCTGGGCTGTGTAGAATACCATCCCTATCTTTTGCAACCTCGACGCTCTAGCAGTAGAATTCGGGGTGATCGTTGAATCGAATGAACAAGTAGCATACTTCAAGATATTCTGCGGTCAATAGGACAAACCCTAACCGAGATTGCGCAAATGTTTAAGCACATCAAGAAGAACCATCCTAATCTCTACGCCGTCCTCTTCGGCGTCTCCATCATTATGTTCTGGAGAGGACTGTGGGGTCTGATGGACCTGTACCTTTTCCCAGGCCATCCGGTTGTGAGTTACGCGGCATCGGCTCTGCTGGGGTTGCTGTTACTGTTGCTGATCACGGATTTCAGACTGGAGGGGTTGGGATGAGTCCGGTTCTGGGCGAGTCCCACCGCAAAAATGTGGAATGGCTATCATCATCGTTGCGTCCCCGCAGGGGGAACGCCGGATCGAAGGCCCGTGAGGAGCGGTTTCAACCGCCAGTTCAGGGCTGAAGGTAGCCCGGAAATTCCATTTCCGGGCGGGTCTCTGCAGTCTTGGATAATGGATGTTCCGAAGAAAGAGGAGGTCGGCGATGAATCTGTTCAATCGCATTGTGGTTGTGCTTTTGTTGCTCCTAATGATGGCTTTTCTGGTGCTCACCGTTGTGCTCCCCGATCCCGTGCTCACCACCATCGCGCAGGGCATCAGCCAGATCCGGGGGAATCTCTACGTGTACTATCGTAGTTATCTCTTGGGAGCAGTGCCGCTTTTCTTCATCTGCCTGGTACTTTTGTACTTGGAGGTGCGGCGCACAGGCCGCGACACCGTGCGCATCACCCAGGTCTCGGGGGCTCAAGTGGAAATGACCACCAGTTCCATCGCCCGCAGCCTGGACTACGAGATAGGGAAGTTGCCCGACGTGCTGAAAGTGAGGCCCATTGTGATCAGCAAGGGCAAAGGCGTTGTCGTGCGCTTGGACTTGGAGACGACGCCCGACATCCACGTGCCGGCGAAAATGCAGGAAGTCGCGCAGGTGGCGCGGGAGGCCATTGAGGATAAAATGGGTGTCAAACTCCTGCGCATTGCGGTGAACATCACCCAGGCCCCCTACGCCCGGGTGGAGGAGGCCGTCGCCAAGGCACGTATCGAGATGCCACCGCCGCCCATCCCGCCCGCTGGGGAACAACCGCCCTTCATGGATGCTCCATGACGCAGGGGCATCTCTTGTGATCTCTAGGGGAGTGGGATGCCGTGGCTGACGTGGAGAATGCGGAGACCGAAGAGAATATCTTGCCACCGCCAACGCCAGAGCAAATACCGGCTTTGTTGGAGGCCCTCCTCTTCGTGGCCGATGAGCCAGTAGAGGTGAGGTCCCTGGCCTCTGTGCTCGGGGTGGATGTGGCGGCAGTCGAGCAGGGGCTTGAGCAATTGACCGGGGATCACGCCGGGCGGGGCCTGGCCCTCCAGCGCAAGGGTGACAAGGTGCAATTGACCACTGCTCCGGAGGCGGCCCCGTATATCGAGCGCTTCCTGGGACTGGGGTACTCGGGGAGGCTTTCCCAAGCCGCCCTGGAGACGCTGGCGATCATCGCCTACCAGCAGCCCATCACCAGAGCCGACATCGAGGCCATTCGCGGGGTGAACTGCGACGCAGTATTGCGGACGCTCCTATCCCGAGGCTTGATCGCCGAGGTGGGTCGCCTGGAACAGGTCGGTCGTCCCATTCTCTACGGTACCACCTTCGCCTTCCTGCAATACTTCGGTTTGCAGAGCCTGGAACAATTGCCTCCCCTAGACACCAAAAGGGAACGGATATCCTCCCGCTGGTTCTGAGCCTGCGGGAGGATACCTCCCCCAAGGGAGGGAACCAAGGTGAGGGCCATCCGCTAATCCGCTACCCATCCCCTGGTAGGCTGGCAATCGCCGTCTGGAGACGGCTCCCACGTCCTTCGCCAGGTTATCGTCTCTCCTCCAGTGTCTCCGGCGTGACTTGATCCAACCGTAGCGACACCGTCTGCGAGATCCCGTCCGCGCCCATCGAAATACCGTAGATGGTATTAGCAGCCTCGATGGTATAGCGGTTGTGGGTGATGACGACGAATTGGGTTTTCTCGCTCAGGCTCTTGAGGATATCGCGGAAGCGCACCACATTGACCTCGTCGAGCATGGCGTCAACTTCGTCCAGGAAGCAGAACGGGGTCGAACTGGCCTTGACCAGGGCGAAGATCAGGGCGGCTGCCGTCAGTGCTCTTTCGCCGCCGGAGAGGAGAGCCAGGCTCTGCTGCCGTTTGCCTGGTGGCCGCGCGATGATGTCCACCCCAGTGTTGCCCAGGTCGTCGGGATCGGTGAGGGTGAGCCGCGCCGACCCGCCCCCGAATAGGCTCTGGAAATAGCGGCTGAATTCCTCCGCCACCACCGTGAACACCGTCCGGAACTTCTCCTGCATGATGCGATCCAGTTCGGCGATGACCTCGCGCAAGGATTGCGCAGCCCGCTCCAAATCGGCGGCCTGTTCGGTCAGAAAGGTGTGACGATGGAGGACTTCCTGGTATTCCTGCGGTGCTTCGGGGTTGACGGTGCCCAGCCGGCGCAGCCGGGCTCGCGTCTCGCTGATCTCGTGGGAAAGCCCTTCGGGCAGTACCGTTACGGCCTCCAGGGTAACGATGTGGTCGTTCACCCACAGGCGCAATTGTTGAGGGCGTTCATCTTGCAACTCCACAGGGCCCAGTTCGCTTTCGATCTGGTGCACCAAATTGTCTATGGCATCCTTGCGCCGCTCCGTTTCCAGGATGGCTTGGTTGCGCGTTGCTTCCAGTCCGGAGAGGCGGGCCCGGGCATCGTTGAGCCGGGTTTCCAGGGCCTTCTCCTGGGTCTCGAGCGCGGATAGGCGCGATTGGTGTGGGGCAATGCGTTCGCTGAGAGATGTGGCTTCCATCTCCAGATCCGCTATCGCCTGTTGGAGAGCAGCAACGCGAGCATCGAGTTCCGCCTCCTCACGAGATAGTGTCTCGGCGCGGGCGAGTTTCTCTTCCAGCCGAGCGTGAATGGCATCCCGCTCGCTCTGCAATCGCTCGAGCAGGGCCTGCCACTTCTTGACGTTCTCGGCGTGTACGGTCTGCTGTATCTCTGCCTCTCCACGCTCGTGGCGCAGTTCAACGAGTGGCAAATCTGAGAGTTGCTCCTGCAGGGTGGCCAATTCGGCGCTCGCGGCTCCGTGTTCCGCCTCGAGACGACCGCGCTCCTGTTCTATGTCTCGGATTTTCTGTTCGAGGGCCTGGCGCTCACCTTCCAGTTGGGTGAGGATCAACTCGCGCCATTCTATCTCCTGGCGGGCTCGCTGGAGCCGGCTCTCGGCTTCGGCAATGGCTTTTTCCTCCGTCCTCTGGGCAGAGAGGAGTTGGTCCCGCTGCGCCTCCAATTCGCCGAGATGGGTCTGTAGAGACGCATGCCGTTCCACCAGTTTTTGTAAGTCCTGCTCCAGCGCGTTTGTCTTTTCCCGCGAACGTTCGATGCGCGTTCCTAGGTCACGCCATTCCCGGTCCTGGCCCAAGAGCCCGGGCATCTCCGGGGTCCCGCCACTGAGGGGCCCGCGTGATAAAAGCACTTCCCCAGAGAGGGTTACCGCCTTGCTCAGCCCGGGTGTGGCGCGCAGCACACGGAGGGCGGTGGCCAGATCGTTCACGATGGCGGTGCGTCCCAGGAGCAGTTGGAAAACAGGAGCATATCGCCCATCGTATTCGATCAGGTCGGCGGCCAGGCCCATGACATCGGCTGAACCGGCCGGTTTGACGGGCGGCTCGGGGGAGAGTGAGTCTAAGGGCAGGAAGGTGGCCGAGCCGGCGGCAGACTGTTTGAGCCGGGCGATGCAGGCGTTGGCGACGTCCCAACTCTCGACCACAATGCCTTGTAGATATGGCCCCAATGCCGATTCGATAGCGCGCTCGAGATGTACTGGCACACGGCACAGTGAGCTCACCAGGCCGATGACGCCCTCTGGTGGAGTGGAAAGGATGGCTCTCACCCCGCCTGGGTAGTCCGCCAGGTCCCGTTGCAGCCGCGCCAGCACACTGTGGCGCTCCTGGAGCCGCTCCAGTTCGCGGCGGGAGGCTTCCAGTTCGCTGCGCAATGCCTCGCGCCGCTCTGATGCTTCGGACATCTCGCGCCCCTTTGCCTGGCGTTCCTCCTCCAGGGCACGCAGTTCTTTCTCCCTCTTCTCGCTGTTGGCGCGGTATCCTGTTAGTTGCGCTTCGATCTGTTCGGCGATGGGGCGCTGTTCTTCGATAATCTGGCGATGTCCTTGTGCCTCTCGGTCTATCTCCGCTATGCGCTCGCGAGCCTGAGTCTGGCGATTGTTTTGGTCCGCGAGAGTGGTGGCCAGATGGAAGACCCGTTGTCGGGCGGCTTCGATTGCCGCTTCGATCGCGGCACTTTGGGACTGGGCTGCTTTCAGTCCCTCGTCAGCGGCTCGCAACCTTTCCGTGCTCTTTGCCCAGGCTTCCTCGGCGGCACAGAGTTCAGCGGTGACCCCTTCGATTTCGCTGTCTTGCCTGGCTGCTTCTTCGCGCAGGGATTGGATCTCGGCAGTCAGTGTCTCACGGATTGCGGCCAGGTTTCGCCGCCGCTCTTCGCTCACGGCGAGTTCCCGCCGCTTCCCCTCTGTCTGGGCTTGCAACAAGGCAGCCTGCTCACGCCACAGTGTCAGGTCATCGCCGAGGTGCGTCTGCTCCTGGCGACAGGCGGCCAGTTGCTGTTCCAGGGCTTGCATGACTTGACGATGGACCCGGATGTCCTCCTCACATCGGGCTAGGGCCGCACGAGCCTCCGCCAAGTGTTCTGCCTCTTGATGCCAGCGATAGCCATACCAGATACGCAGCAGTCGCTCCAGGTCGCGGCTGACAAGGGCGTATTCCTCGGCCCGGCCCGCCTGACGCTGGAGGCTCTCCAGTCGTGGGGTGATCTCGTTGATGATGTCGTTCACGCGCAGGATATTCTGGCGGGTCTCTTCGAGTTTGTTTAGCGCATCCTGGCGCTTGGCCTGATAGATGGTGATGCCCGCCGCCTCCTCGAAGAGGCTGCGGCGCTCTTGGGGGCGCAGGCTGAGGGCGGCGTCCACTAAGCCCTGCCCGATCACCACGTAGGCGTTGTTTCCCAGACCGCCCTTGCCCAGCAGTTCCACGATGTCCTTGAGCCGCACGCGATTGTTATTGAGATAATACTCGTTCTCGCCGGTGCGATAGGCGCGGCGGGTGATGGTGAGTTCACTGTACTCAATGGGCAGCCACTGGTCGGAGTTGTCCAGCGTCATGCTTACCTCGGCCATGCCCAGACGCGCCCGTTGCTGGCTGCCGGCGAAGATCATGTCCTCACTGCGCTTGGCACGCAAGTAGCGGTAACTCTGCTCGCCCAGAACCCAGCGGACGGCGTCGGCGATGTTGCTCTTGCCGCTGCCGTTGGGGCCAACGATGGCTGTGATGCCGCTGTCGAAATGGAATTCGGTGGGCGTGGCGAAACTCTTGTATCCTTGTAGGCGTAGGCTTCTCAGATGCATGATGGTTGGCGGCGTTCCTTCCGTCCGAATTCTGTGGCGCGTGCAAGGGCAACCCGGGCCGCGGCCTGCTCGGCTGCTGCCTTGCTGGAGCCCAGTCCTACGCCCCACTGTTCATCGCCCACATAAACGGCCACGGTGAATTGCTTTGCATGGTCTGGACCTACCTCGTGGAGGGTGCGATAGGTGGGCGTGAGGTGTAGGGTTGCCTGCACGAGTTCCTGCAATTGTGTTTTGGCATCTTTATAGGCTTCGGCACTCAACAGGTCGCCAATCAAAGAGTGCAGATGCGGCCAGAGGACATGGCGCGTCATTTCCAGCCCTTGGTCTAGGTAGATAGCGCCGACAATGGCCTCGAAAGCGGCGCAAAGGATGGTAGGTCGTTCTCGCCCGCCAGTAGCCTCCTCGCCGTGACCGAGGTGCAGGTATTCGCCCACCCCCAACTGCACTGCCAAATTCGCCAGGGTGGAAGTCTGCACCAGCGAGGAGCGCAGGGCGGTGAGTTCTCCCTCGCCGTATTCTGGGAAGCGCTGCCAGAGGTAATCGGCGGTGAGGAAGTTGAGCAGCGCATCGCCCAAGTATTCCAACCGCTCGTTGTCGGGGTAGGGCCAGTCAGGATTCTCATTGACATAAGAACGATGGGTCAGGGCCTGCTCCAATAGACCTTTGTCTTTGAATTCGAGTCCCAGGTGGCGTTCAAGTTGGTTCATAGGCTCTCGGTGCTTGCGGTTGGATGGAGGAAAGTACCAGTGCTGCTGCGCCTAACGTCCCCACGTGCTCACCCAGGGCAGCGGGGACGATGCGCACCTGGCCAAAGGAGGGCATCACCCGCTCGGCGACGGTGGCCCGGATGGGCGCGAACAGGAGTTCCCCGGCCCTAGTTACTCCTCCTCCCAGGATGATGAGTTCCGGGTCAAAGCAGTGCACCAGGTTGACGAGGTGCACCCCGATGTAGAAGCCGGCACGGTGCAGCGCTTGCCGACAGAGTTCGTCGCCCTCCTGCGCGGCCTGGCTTACTATTTCGGCAGTGATAGTTGATGGATCTCGGACCATATCCAAAACTGCGGAGTGCGCCCCTTTCTGGATTTCACCCCGCACCCAGGCCGCAATCGCAGGGCCCGCTGCCAATGCCTCCAGACAGCCGATGTTCCCACAGGCACAGCGCGGGCCATTGGGCTCGACGGTCATATGCCCGATTTCCCCGGCCAGGCCATGGATGCCGAGCAGTAATTGGTCGTCTATGATGATGCCGCCGCCGATGCCGGTGCTAATGGTCATATAGATCAGGTGATGCACACCCCGCCCCGCGCCGAAGCGGTGCTCTCCTAGAGCGGCGACATTGGCGTCATTGTTCACGAAGGTCGGCCGGCCGAAGGCGTCTGCAATCATATCGCGCAGGGGCACATTGTGCCAGCCAGGCAGGTTCACCGGCGCTATGGCCACGCCGCGCCAGGGGTCGAGGGGCCCTGGCGCGCCTACGCCGATGCCCAGCACGGCCTCCGGGTTCTGCGCCGGGAATACTTCCGCGATGGCAGCGCGGATGCGCCCCCAAACGGCCTCCGGCCCCTCTTGAGCCAACGTCAGCCGCGAGGCGGTCTGGCGGATTTCGCCCTCTGGTGTTACCAGGGCGGCGCGGATGCGCGTGGCTCCCAGGTCCACGCCGATAATGAGTGATTCCATGGAAACCCCTCCGGTTGTGAAATAAAGTATACTCTCGTTGGCGAGGGGAGACAAATCAGATGGTAGGGGGTAGACTTCCCGCCTGCCGGGGCTACAAATCGCGCTTCTCGAAAACGCGCAGGGCGAGGACCAGGGCGACCAGCGTGTAACCTACCACATAGATCATCATCGCGGTGCTGGGCGGAGAGGTAACGCTGAAGGGGGTCATACTGAACTCCCGGAAAATCGGGGGTTGCATCAGATAAGCGGCCCGTTTCCACACCGCCTCGGAGGGCATGATGAGGCTGGCGACGATGCCGATGTTCACTGCCGTTTCGTTGTGCAAGATGCTCCCGAATTGCTCCACCCAGCCGCCGATGAAGGCCACGCTGAAGAGCCCGAAGACCAATACGCCGTTGGCCAGCGTGGAGAGGAAAGTGCCACCGAGGAGGGAGAGGGTGAGGAGCACCAGTCCTTCCAGGATCATGAAGAGACTGCCTTCCAAGGGATGAGGGGGAAGGTGTCCTGATTCCAAGTAGGTGGCAAGGAGGACGCCGCCAATCATGAATGCCGTGTAGAGGACGAGCATTCCGGCGAAGCCCAGCCATTTGCCCAGGAGGATTTCCGCTCGGCGAATGGGCTTCACAGCGATGGCCTGTATCGTGTTGGAGGCGATCTCCCCGGAGATGGTATCCACCGAAGTGAGCACCGTCATCACCACGATGAGGAAATTGACGGCATAGAGGGCCATCATGAGCAGAAGATTGACCCAATCGGGGAGGAACTGGGGCCTACTGGCAAGTTCCCTCTTTAATTCCCGGTAGATGAAGTGGAACCCAAGACCGTAAAGCAACAAGAAGGCTGCTCCCAGCAGCAAGGCCGCCCACATAATCTTGCGTCGGCGGACCTCGTGAAAGGTGAGTTCGGCGATCAAGAGGATGTTGGTCATCCTGGCTCTCCAGTCGTGCCGACGATTTCCAGAAAAAGATCTTCCAGCGAAAGCCGCTTTGGTTCCAGCGTGTACAATCGGGCACCCTGCTCGATGACCCAAGCGGCAATGGCGGGCAGAACCTCTTCGTCGTCCACTACCAAGTGCACGTGTGCCCCATCGGCTCGTATCTCTGTGCCCCACTGCTTCAATCCCTCCAGCAGGGTAGGGGTGACGCCGCCCACGCGCATCTCCACAGTAGTTTGACCCTCTACCAGGCGCTGGAGTTCAGCCGTGCGCACGACCACACCTTCTTTTATAAACGCCACACGGTCGCACGTGATTTCCACTTCGCTCAGAAGGTGGGAGTTCAGGAACACGGTAGTCCCTTGAGAGCGCAGGTCGCGGATGATGTCGCGCACCAGTCGGCGCCCCAGCGGGTCCAGGCCAGAGGTGGGCTCATCGAGGAAGACCAGTTCTGGCTCGTTGAGGAGCGCTTGCGCCAGCCCAATCCGCTGCAGCATCCCCTTGGAGAAGGTCCGGAGGCGCGCATCGCTGTAGCGGCTCAAGCCGACTAGATCAAGGAGTGCAGGCGCTTGGCGCTCGCATTCGTCCTGCCCCATTCCCAGGAGCCTGCCGTGATAGATGAGCAGTTCGCGGGCGGTGAGCCAATCGTAGAAGCGGAAGTGCTCGGGGAGAAAGCCGATCTTTCGCTGGATGGAGCGGTCAGTGAACGGACAGCCCAGAATCCGCGCGGTGCCGGAGGTGGGCGCCGTGAGCCCAAGGAGCATTTTGATGGAAGTGGTCTTGCCCGCGCCGTTGGGGCCGAGAAAACCGAAGATCTCGCCCCGCTCGACGCGCACGGTCAGGTCCGCGACGGCGACTTTTGTGCCGTATTCCTTCCGCAGACTACTGGTCTCAATGGCTGATGTCGAAGTCATCGTGTTTGAGAGTTTTCCTGTTTCACCGCGGAGAGCGCGGAGCACACAGAGGAGAACATGTTTGATTTCTCCGCGCTCTCGGCGGTGGAGAATTGTTAGAACATAGACTCGGCGACGGCGACCAATTGCTCCGGTGTGGCCATGCCCTGTAGCCCGTATACGATATTGTCTTTCTCGAAAACCAGCATCCAGTGGCCCTCGGCTTCGTCTGTGCCAGCCTCGCCGATGATAAGCCCTGTGGAGCCTGCCACCGAGACTTCTTGATACGAGGCATAATTCATCGGCACGGGGATGACGAGGGTGTTAGCCCAGTCAATGGATTCCGCCAGTTGCGAAGCCTCGTCTTCAGACATCCCCGCCATGCGCAAGGCGAACTTACCCAACTCCTCCAAGTTCAGGTCAGGGGGGAGTTGGATTTCTGGCGAGGGTGCTTCGACAAGTTCTATGGTGCCGCGTGACGATGAATACCAGGCGCTAAATACCTTGGGGATGTTCGCGTCCACACGGGCTCCGTCCAAATTCGAGGGTATAGGAACATCGGTCCTGCCTAGCGCTTCCTGAATGGCGCGCACGTGATCTACCTTGACCGTAACCCGGAAAGATACCTCGTCTTGCACTCGCATGGTGGATGGCCCGCTATACCCTTCTGGGAGCCAGGCTGGAAGACGGACTTGAAACCCCGCCAGGCTGCTGGCCTGATGAACGGAATTCACCGCCGTGGAAGAGTCGGGATCGCCGGTGAACTGCACTTGGTCAGATAAGGCTGTCTCCAGAACATCTGCGAAGGTTGGGTTCCCCTCTAAGGCGGAGATGTTGATGGGGATGGCGGCGAACTTGCGGACTCGGAAGATGCCTAGGAAGTCAGATGCGGCTGTCCGCAAGGGCGGATAGAAGACGAACAGGGCGAGAACAGCGATCAAAGTGATGCTGACCCACGCCGTTCGCCAATGACGAGACGTAAGGTGGTTTAACATAACGCGCACACTCCTTTCCGAACCCCGTGATTGGGAATTCTGAACGCGACTCCGAAAACGAGCCAGTGCTTGGTATGGAGACGCTTGAACCCCCTGGTTGGGTTCCATCAAATTGGCTATGGCCGACGCACTCACCGCCGAAAGAGAAAATGTGACATCTTGTGGACGTGATCTGGCGATGGCAAGAAAACGCCAAATGCCAATGTATAAACCTGACCAGAGTATACCTTGCTTGGCAACAGGAGCCAAAATGGAACTTTGGCACTTGACAAATGGCCCAAAGTATGGTATGATATTCACAAATGTCAATTAACATTCGTGAATCACCGAACGCAAAGCGCGACCATATCCGATTGCTGGTCGAAGTTGCCCAAGCCTACTACGAGCAGGGACGCACCCAAGAGGAGATTGCCCGGGGCCTGAGCGTTTCCCGATCCCAGGTCTCCCATTATCTTGCCGAAGCACGCGAGATGGGGATCGTCCAGGTCCGGGTGGTGGATCCGCGGGAGCGGGCTGCCGGCGTGGAGGGTCGGCTGAAAGAACGTTTTCCTCATCTCAAAGAAGTGCGGGTGGCACCGCTTTTTGGAGGTGGGGTGGATGTGATCCGCCGGGTGATCGGGCGCACCGCGGCGGAACTTCTGCGCGAAGCAGTGCTGCCAGGGCACCGGGTCTGTATCGGCTGTGGGCGCACTCTGCGCGAGATGGTGCAGGCACTACGTCCCGGCCCTGTGGAAAACGTGGCCTTGGTTCAAGCGATGGGCAGCATCGGCCACGAGGCGCTGGACATTGACTTCAGCGAACTGGCCCGCGAGGCTGGCAAGGCCTTCGGCGCTCGAGTTTACATCATCCATGCTCCGGCTATCTTGGGTGGTGGTACTGCGGCGGAATTGGTGGGTGCCAACTCGCCCATCGCCCAAGCCCTGAAACTGGCCCGTTCTGCCGACATCTATATGGTTGGCCTTGGCTCTATGGAGAGCGACCTCCTCTATGCGCGAACTGGCCTTATCCCGGACCCCGAAATGCAAATCCTGCAGAAAATGCCCGTGGTGGGTGACATCTGTGGCCGCTTCTTTGATCTGGCAGGCCAACCTCATCCGTCACCTTTCGAGGAGCGCGTCGTTGGGATCGAACTGGACGATTTGAAACGGGCGCTTTTGGCCGTCGGGGTTGCTGGCGGACCAGACAAAGTCGCACCGCTTCTCGGAGCACTGCGGGGCCGTTACATCAGCGGGATTGTCACGGATGAGCAAACCGCATGGGCGCTGCTGCGCCTGGACGAACAGACATCCTGAGCCAACGGCGGTTGAGCGCAGACACAGATCGGCGTGAAAAACACACGTTTGAAAAAGAGGGAAGGGAGGTGGTACTCGCGGAGGCGAATTTCCTGACTCACGGTGAGATGATCTTCACAAATTGAAAGGAGGATGTGAGATGAAGAAACTGCTTTTGGTACTGACCCTGATTGCCACTGTCTTGGCTCTGGGCGCTTGCGCACCAACACCGACTCCGGTTCCCCCGACACCGACGCCCGTTCCGCCCCCACCGACTCCGGTGCCGCCCACAGCCACACCGATCACCTGGAAAGAGCCAACGATCCTGACCGACCGGATGGGCACCGCCGATGATCTGGTGGTTACTCCGGAGGAGATCGCTGCTGCCAAAGCGCACTTGGGGGATAGTTTCGTCGGCATCATCCCCTGCACTATGGCTACGGAGTATCACTTCACGGTTGCCGACGCGGCCCGCAAGGCGTTGGAGGGGTACGGCCTCAAGGTCCAGCTCGTAGACCCCGAGGCCAAGTCCGAGAAACAAATCACCGCCATCGAGAACTTTGCCGCCGCTGGGGCCAAAGTGATCGTGATCTGCGTCCTCGACCCCAAGGTCATCGAATCTGCCCTCAAGGAGGCCGCCGCCAAGGGCATTTTCACCGTCCAGTATGCTGGGCGCGAGTCGGCCTATAATGGCATCGGCATCTCCATTGAGGACTCTGACCTGGGCTACGCCGCAGGAGAGTACGCCGGGAAACTCATCAAAGAGGAGATGGGGGGCAAAGCCATCGTGGCCATCCTAGATTACCCAGACCTGCCCAACGTGGTTATCCGGGCCGACAACATCGAGAAGGCGCTCTTCGAACAAGCTCCTGAGGCCACGATTGTGGGGCGCTACCTGGGCGGAATCCAGGAGTATGGTCTGAAGTCCATGGAAACCGCTCTGCAGGCGCATCCGGATATCAATGTAGTGGTCAGCATTAACGATGCTGGTGCCTATGGTGCTCTGCAAGCCCTGGAAGCGGCAGGCAAGGATCCACAGAAGACCATCATTGTGGGCATTGACGCGGAGAAGATGGCCTTGGACTTGATCAAGCAAGGCGGGATGTACCGGGGCACGGTAGACACCCAACCGGCTCGGACCGGCGAGATGGTGGCTCAGGGAGTGGTGAAACTGCTGGCCGGTGGTACTGTTCCACGCGACATCAAGGTGCCGGTCAAAGTCATCACCCGGGCTGATTTGCAGTAAATGCACTGCGCAGGGGGCCCGGGCCTCTGGCAGGGCCCCCTGATCCGTTCCTTTACCCGACTGAAGTGAGGCGAAAGATGCCATGAACTTAACTCGCGAGCGCGTCTTAGACTTCCTGAGCGAAAACGGCTTCATCGTCATTTTTCTCTTGTGGTGCGTGTTTCTCTCGTTCACTACGCCGGCCTTCCTCACCGTCTCCAACTTGATGATCGTGCTACGGCAAGCCTCCATCGTAGGGATCGTGGCCATCGGCGAGGCCCTCATTGTCTTGTCCGGATCGGGGATGGATGTCTCGCTGGCATCTATCTTAGGGCTATCGGGAGTGTTGGTGGCCAGCGGGATGGTGGATCGGGGTATGTCACCTTGGGTGGCCGGCTGCATCGGGCTGGTTGTGGGAAGCGCGGTGGGCTTATTCAACGGTCTGCTCGTCACCCGTATGCGCATCAGCGGGATTGTGGTGACTTTGGGCATGATGTACGGCCTCGAAGGGGTGGCTTTTGTGTACACCAAGGGGCAGACCATCTTCGGGCCAGCGATGCAGGCGCTGGCACCTCTTTCTCGGGGATATCTGGGGCCGATCCCAGTGCCGGTGCTGCTGCTTTTCTTATTCTATGCGGTAGCCTATTATATTCTCAACTATACTGTCTTCGGTGCCCATATCTATGCGATGGGCAACAACGAGCGGGCGAGTTGGTTGGCGGGTCTCAACGTGGATCGGCTGCGACTTATGGGCTATGTTGGGGCCGGGCTTCTGGCCGGTTTCGGCGGGGTAATGCAGGCTGCTCGTATGGGTTCGGCCACCGGTGGTATGGGAGCCGAGTTCCTCTTCCCCATTTTAACCGCCGTCATCCTGGGGGGCGTGAGTCTGGGCGGCGGCCGGGGAAAGATCGAACGCGTCCTCATCGCTGCGGTGTTCCTTACCACGATCAACAACGGATTCATCCTTTTGGGCGTCTCTATCTACGCCCAAAAGATTATCTCTGGCGTGATCCTGATCCTTGCACTTTCTCTAGATCGGTTGCGGATGGTGATCCGATGAACCACGGAGCGGGCAAGCGATGAGCACCAAACTGGAATTCCAGGAGATCAGCCGAGCCTTTCCTGGAGTACAGGCATTGGATCGCGTTTCCTTTGCCATCGAGGCCGGCCAGGTTCACGCCTTGGTTGGTGAAAACGGTGCTGGGAAGTCCACCCTGATCAAAATCGTTTCTGGTGCGCTGCCGGCCGACGCTGGGGAAATGTTCCTGGACGGTCGGCCTTACCGGCCCCAGAGCCCGAAGGACGCTTTTGCTGCCGGCATCTCCACCATCCACCAGGAATTGAATTGGCTTCCAGGGCGCAATGCAATGTTCAATATTTTGATTGGCAGAGAGCCGGCTTCGGTTGGCGGACGGCTGGATTTCGACGAGATGCGTCGCCGTTCGCAGGACATTCTTCGCACTCTGCACGCGGAGACCATTCCCCTTGATACCCCGGCAGAAAACCTCAAGGCCGGTGAAAAACAGATTCTGGAGATTGCCCGCGCTCTCCTGCGCGATAGTACGCTCCTGGTGATGGACGAACCCACTGCTGCCTTGAACCGTGAAGAGCAAGAGGCCCTCTTCAAGGTCATTGAGACTCTCAAGGCACAGGGTTTGACGGTCCTCTACGTCACGCATCGCTTGGAGGAAGTATTTCGCCTAGCCGACCGAGTGACGGTGTTGCGGGATGGCCGATGCGTTCGCACGGTGAACATCGCTGAGATCACTCGTGACGGCCTCATCAGCGATATGATCGGGCGGCAATGGACGGGCGTATTCCCACCTCGCAATGCCGATCTGGGCCCGGTTCTGATGGAGGTGCGCCGGCTGAGCGCCAAGAGCATCTTCCGCAACGTCTCCTTCACGCTGCGAGCTGGTGAGGTGTTGGGTATCACTGGGTTGGCTGGGTCCGGGAAGGAGGAACTGGGGCGCGCGCTCTTCGGGGCCTATCCAGTGGATGCGGGTGAAATCCTGGTAAAAGGGGAGGTGTTCAGCCCTTCGCCAGCAGAGGCCGTTCGTCATGGCGTTGCTTATATCCCGGACGACCGCAAGGTGGAGGGTATTATCTTGCCGCTCTCGGTCAGCCGGAACATTTCCTTGCCCGTCTTGGAGCGACTGTCCACGTGGACGGGACACATCCGTCAGCGGCAGGAGGTAGAGTTAGCCCAGACCTGGGTGGATCGGCTGGAGATCAAGACCCCCAGCCTGCAGCAGATCTGCCAAAACTTGAGCGGTGGCAATCAGCAAAAGGTGGCTCTCGCGAAATGGCTGGCTTCCGAAGCCCGGGTCCTGATCTTCGCTGAGCCAACCCAAGGCATTGATGTGGGGGTCAAATTCGAGTTATACCGGCTCGTCGCGGAACTATCCAGGCAGGGCGCGGGGATCATCTTGATCTCATCCGAATTGCCGGAAATCCTGGGTCTGAGCCGCACAGTTTTGGTGATGCGGGATGGTGAGGTTGTCGCTTGTCTCGCAGGAGAGAAAACTGATGGCGAGACCATCCTGCGCTATGCCCTGGGGCAGGAAGTCCAGACAGCATAGGCCAAACGGAGGTGCGACTTTTGGCTGCCCGTGCCGATTGAATCCATTACCCATAAGGAGGGAGAGAACGATGAAAGAAAAGCGCGAAAAGGAAACGATGGAACCTCGCAAGGAGTGGGATTGGCTGGACGAGCGCGGTGAGCGAGCCATTGAGGGCACTGGCGAACTCCCTGTGATGTACATCGCCCTGGGCTCTGAGCCCAAAACATCCCATCCTTTCAACCTATACCATGACATTATGAGCATTCCCAAGGCGTTGCGGGACACCCTCAACGCCATTCCGGACTCGGTAGCCACTGTGGCCGACGAGATCTTGCGGCGCAAACTGACCCGGGTTATTGGCGTTGGCATGGGGACCTCGCAATTCGTGGCTTTGGGCGGGGCGGCGGCTC
This sequence comes from Chloroflexota bacterium, assembly GCA_014360825.1. Classification (NCBI taxonomy): domain Bacteria; kingdom Bacillati; phylum Chloroflexota; species Chloroflexota bacterium. The sequence goes on from JACIWT010000004.1 coordinate 116,496, forward strand.
TTTGGAATTTCGCGGGCTGGGACGCCGACCAAGCAGATTCCGGAGAATTCTTGACCAGCCTTCGCAACTGGGATTTGCCCCATGCCGCCTTTTTGGTCTTTTCGGGAAGCGGGCGGACGGTGGACTCCAATCGCGCGGCCGAAAAGGCCCGTGCAGGTGGCGCTTACACCGTGGCGGTAACCTCTGTCCCACATAGCCCCCTCACTCGTATCACGGATGCCGCGATCGTCTGCCAGGGCGGTTTCGATACCGGTGGGTCCGATACCTTCCACTACGCAACCCGGTTGGCCGCGGCCATCCTATTGGCCATTGAATTGGGGGAGCGGACTGACCCCAAGCGATGCGACTTCGCGGCGCTGCGAGAGCAACTATATAGCATCCCTGACTGGCTGGAGGGGCACATCCAGGAGTTGGATGGCCGTTGCCGCAGCATCGCCCGCCAGTACAAGGATGCGCGCAGCATCCTGACGGTGGGCGGGGGCCCGAACCTGGCCACTGCCGAAGAGGCTGCTCTGAAATTTGACGAGATGGCCCATATCCCGAGCAAGGCGATGTGTCCCGATCGTCACATTCATGGGGCCCTGGGCCTGACCGATGAGCGTATCGTCACCCTTATCATTGCCCCGCCGGGACCTTCCTATCCGTGGTTGCGCCAGGTGGCCCAGGCTACAGTGGGGTTGAAGAGCCCCTCTATCGGCTTTGTAACCGAGGACGACAATGACATCGCACCGCTGATGGATTATGTGGTGCGGTTGCCTGCGGTGGATGAGGCCATCTTCACCGTGCCGGCCACTCTGCCCGCCCAACTTCTGCCCTATTATTGTGCGGTGGAGCAGGGGAACATCAACCCTGATTGCCAGCGCTCCAACATCCCCAAGTACGCGCGGGTCTGGATGCAACTTTTCCCGCCGGGCACGCATTAGGCGTGATGCGTGATACGTGATACGTGATGCGTGAGCGGTGAGGGGGAGAGATGGAAAAGACGTTAGATGTTGTGGCGGTGGGCACTCTCAACGTGGATCTCATCATTATCGGTGAGGCTCCTAGGGATATCGAAGCCCTGACCCAGTGGGTGAGCCCTGCTACCGTGGAACTGACTGCGGCTGGCTCGGTGGGCTACTGTGTCGTGGATCTGGCACGACTGGGGTTGCGAGTGAGCCTGCTCTCCTCGGTGGCCGACGACATCTTCGGCGAATGGATCCTCCGCCAACTCCAGGCTGAGGGGGTGGGTACCCAGGCTATCACCGTGGAGAAAGACGCTCGTTCGGGCATTGGCATCTATATGCTCCTGTTCGGGAGCCGCAAACGGCCGTTGACAGGGCGCCTGGCGACCCATGCCCCTTGGCCTGCCGAACTCTCGCCGATGCAGGAAGAACACCTGCGCACGGCCAGGTTGTTGCATTGCGGCGGATACTTGCACTATCCTCAACGCTGGGGCGAGCCAACCGAGAAGTTATATCGAAAGGCGAAGGAATACGGTCTGATCACTTCTGTGGACACTCAGTTCCCCCTGGTGCCAGTGGACGGAACCTGGATGCACCTTCTGGAGGGCTTGCTGCCCTATGTGGACATCGTTTTCTGTGATGAATCGGAGGCACAGGCCATCACCGGGATTTCATCCCTGGAGGAAGCAGCCGGGAGAATTGGCGTGGCTGGCCCTGGCCTGGTGGTGATCAAGAAAGGGGCAGAGGGAGCGCTGCTGGTGACGAAGGAGCAGGTCGTGCATCAGCCAGCCTTCCCTATGGAGGAGGTTACGGATTCCATTGGTGCAGGCGATGCCTTCGACGCCGGGGTACTGTACAGCGTCCTGGCCGGCTGGGACATCCAGCGCACGGCGCGGTTCGCCGCGGCCACGGCCGCGCTCACCCTCAAGGGGGTGGGCGGCACCCAAACTGCACCTACTCTGGCGGAGGTGGAGGCGTTTCTGGCCGCGCGGGGCCATTGAGCAAGCGCTAGGGATGCGAGGCCACTGGTGAAACCGGTGGCCTCGATTGTTTATTACCACTGGTTAAGTCTGAAGCGTGGTTTGACACTCCTGACCCCATGCGGCTATACTTCCCATAAGATAGGAGTTACACCCATGACCACGCCGATGCGGCGGCAGTATCTCCAGATCAAGAAGCAGTTCCCCGATACGATCGTTCTATTCCGCCTGGGCGATTTCTACGAGACCTTTGACGAAGATGCGAAAATCGTCTCCCAGGTGTGCGACATTGTGTTGACCTCGCGGCCGGTGGGGAAGGGCCAGCGCGTGCCATTGGCGGGGGTGCCTCACCACGCCGTGGAGGGCTACATCGCCCGCCTGGTGAACGCCGGACACCGGGTGGCTTTGGTGGAGCAGGTGGCCGACGAGGCAACTCGGGGGTTGATGTCGCGCGAGGTGGTGCGGGTGATCACCCCGGGGACGGTGGTGGAGCCGGCGCTGCTGGATGCCAAGCGCAATAACTATCTGGCCGCTGCTGTGGTAGATGGCGACCGGGCGGGCGTGGCTTACATTGACATAACGACGGGAGAATTTCGCACCACCCAGTTGAATGGAGAGGTGCTCACCCAGGTGCGGCAGGAACTGGAGCGCCTGAGCCCGGCGGAATGCCTGGTGATGGAAGATAGCCCGCTGGTTGCCTTTTTGGGCGACACTATGCACATCAGCGAATACGAGGGCTGGCATTTCGAGGAGGGGAACGCCCGCCGCGCGTTGCTGGAGCATTTCGGGGTGGCTTCATTGGCTGGATACGGCTGTGAAGGGTTACCGCTGGCGGTACGGGCGGCAGGCGCAATTATCCACTACCTCAAGGAGATGCAGAAGGGCGCGCTGGCCCAAGTTACTGGACTCTCCACGTATTCCACCGCGAGTTTCATGAACTTGGATGCAGCCACGCGGCGCAATCTGGAACTGACCGCCACCATCCGTACCGGCGCAGTGAAGGGCTCGCTCTTGGGCGTGCTGGACGATACGGTAACGCCTATGGGTGGGCGACTGCTGCGCCAATGGGTGAACCAGCCCCTGCTCGATCTCCAGGCCTTGGAAAAACGCCTCTCGGCGGTGGATGCTTTCTACCAGGACACTCCGCGGCGCCTCCAAGTCATCGCCGTTCTCAAACGCATCGGTGACCTGGAGCGGCTCATCAACCGTGTGCTGGGGAATATCGCTGGGCCACGTGACCTGATTGCCCTCAAATCCTCGCTGGAAGCAGTGCCGGAACTACTCTCCGCCCTGCGGGAGATGGATCGCGAGGTGATCCCGCTGGGTGAACTGGATCCTTGCCCCGACGTGGTGGCTCTGATTTCTCAGGCCATCGTCCCTGAGCCCCCGGCCACCATCGCTGCCGGCGGTGTGATCGCGCCCGGTTTCTCCGCTGAACTGGATGGTATTGCGGCCGCCGCCCGCGACGCCAAAGTATGGGTGGCCAGCCTCGAGGCGACGGAACGCCGGCGAACGGGTATTAAATCCCTCAAAGTGGGCTACAACAAGGTCTTCGGCTATTACATCGAGGTGACCAAGAGCAATCTGGCGCAAGTCCCCGCTGATTACGTGCGCAAACAGACCTTGGTCAACGCAGAACGCTTCATCACCCCCGAACTGAAGGAGAAGGAAGCACTCATCCTCAACGCCGAGGAACGCATGGCCGAACTGGAAGCGCAGATTTTCCGCCAGGTGTGCGAGCAGGTGGGGGCCGCGGGGAGCCGAATCCTGCAGACGGCGCGGAATATCGCCCTGGTGGATGTCTATAGTGCTTTGGCGGAGGTGGCCCGACGCAATAACTACACCCGACCCGTCCTCACAGACGGTGACAGCATCGAGATCATCGCCGGGCGGCACCCGGTGGTGGAACTGACGATGCGCGAGGAACCGTTTGTGCCCAATGACACGCGTTTGTCGCCCGATGAAGAGATCCTGGTGATTACGGGGCCCAATATGAGCGGGAAGTCCACCTACCTGCGCCAGGTGGCGTTGATCGTGCTGATGGCCCAGATCGGCTCCTTCGTCCCTGCTGATGCCGCCACTATCGGCCTGGTGGATCGCATCTTCACCCGTGTGGGGGCCCAAGATGAGATCAGCGCTGGCCAGAGCACATTCATGGTGGAGATGATCGAGACGGCGAATATCTTGCACCATGCCACTAACAAGAGCCTGCTCATTTTGGACGAGATCGGGCGTGGGACCAGCACGTATGATGGTATTTCCATCGCCTGGGCAGTGGTGGAGTACATTCACAATCACCCTCGCCTGCGAGCCAAGACCTTGTTTGCTACCCATTACCACGAACTGACCGAATTGGCAGATATCTTGCCTCGGGTGCGCAATTATAATGTAGCAGTGGCCGAGGAAGGCGACCGAGTGATATTCCTGCGCAAGATCGTCCCGGGTGGCGCGGACCGCAGTTACGGCATCCACGTGGCTCAATTGGCGGGCCTGCCTCGAACAGTGGTGCATCGGGCGGAGGAGATATTGGCTCAGTTGGAGCGCGAAGCAGAGCGGGTGCCCATCCGCAGACTTCCGCCGCGTCCGGCAGGACAAGCGCAGCAATTGCCCCTTTTCGCTGCCGATCACCCGGTTCTGGAGGAACTGCGGCGGCTGGATGTGATGAGTTTGTCGCCGCTGGAGGCACTGAACAAACTGTACGAATTGCAGAAAAAACTCCAGTCGGAAAAATAACCCCTTGGGGGTATTGTGTTGTTTGCATCTTTCTGCTATATTGAGAGCAGAGAAATCGCATCTCACTGAGGGTACTAATGAAGCCGGTGGTCTCCGTAGTAGGCAAATCGGGTGTCGGCAAGACCGCTTTTCTGGAGAAACTGATTGCGGAGTTGAAGCGCCGCGGCTATACAGTGGCTACAGTGAAGCACGACCGCCATGACTTCGAGATAGATCATCCTGGCAAAGACACTTGGCGGCACGCCATGGCCGGGGCTGACGTAGTGGCCATCTCCTCGCCCCAACGCATGGCCATGATACGACGGGTGAGGGCAGAACTGAGCCTGGACGAGGTGGTGGGCCTGCTCCCGGATGTGGACATCGTGCTGACGGAGGGATATAAGCAGGGCGACAAGCCGAAAATTGAGGTGTCGCGACGGGAGAAGGGGCGGGAACTCCTGTGCGAGGAGGGGGAATTGTTCGCCCTGGTGACGGATCAACCGTTTTCACTGAATGTGCCGCAGTTTGACCTCGATGATGCGGCGGGAGTGGCAGATTTGTTGGAGGAACGGTTTCTGCGGCGCGGTCTGACATCTGAGGAGGCATAGAGCCCGATGTAGACGGACGGGAGGTAGGCGATGACGGTGGTTCGGTGTTGGCAGGGGGACTGCAAATACTGGCGGGATGGGTTTTGCCGTGCCCGCCAAATCGAATACGACCCCGACCTGGGCTGTATGACGATGGAGGAGCGCGCCCTGTTTGGATTGGAGGAGGGCGAGGAGATAGAGGATTGGGAAGAGGAAGGCGGATTAGGGGACGAGGTGGAATGGCCGGAAGAAGGGGGTGAGGTTGAGGAGTGAGGCCTATTTCGCATAGTCACATTGCCCAAAACAGGCCTCTTTCCTCTCTTATTTCTTGAAATAGCCCTTCGCTATGCGAAATAAGATTTCTGAGTCACCGCTCCTGATCCATCTGCCTTTCACCGAAGAATAAAGAGAAATTGAAACGAGAGTCTTACGACCGAAGGCTCTCGTTTCATTTTCGTTGTGGGGGGAAGTTCACAAAGGGGGAGGGGGCTACTTCAGGTATTTCCCCACCAGCAAATCCAATTTCCGCCGGGTCTCCGCGGGGATCACATCCCGCTGGGTGATGATGGCAGTGGCCAGGGCGTTGCCACACTCGCATGACCGCTCCTCTGGCAGGGAGGCGACCAGATACTCGATGGCCTGCTTGGTCACTGCCGCGTTGGCCAGCAAATTCTCGATCAACATGGCCACCGTCACCGATTCCTCCGTCTCGTGCCACACGTCGTAGTCCGTCACGTGGGCCATAGTGGCATAGCAGATCTCCGCCTCACGGGCCAGTTTGGCCTCCGGCAAAGCAGTCATGCCGATGATGTCCACGCCCCATTGCCGGTAGATGCGGGATTCCGCCTTGGTGGAGAACTGCGGCCCCTCGATGGTGATGAAAGTGCCACCCCTATGAACGGTCGCCCCGGTCTTCACCGCCGCCTGGTAAACCAGTTCGCTCAACTGCGGGCAGAAGGGGTCCGCGAAACTGATGTGTACCACCAGCCCCTCGCCAAAAAAGGTCGCCGGACGACCCTTGGTGCGGTCGAAGATCTGATCGGGGATCACGATGTCCCGAGGGTGATAATCCTCGCGCATGCTGCCGCAGGCGGAAATGGAGACGATGCGCTCCACACCCAGCGACTTGAGAGCATAGATATTGGCCCGGGAGTTGACTTCGGTCGGCAAGATACGGTGCCCGCGCCCGTGACGGGGGAGAAAAGCGACCCGCTGTCCCGAAAGCGTGCCGACCACGATCGCGTCACTGGGGTCCCCGAAGGGGGTCTTGACCTTGACCTCCTGCACATCGCGCAGTTTCTCCATATCGTACACGCCGCTCCCGCCAATGATGCCCAGTTTGACTGGCTCCATAGTTTTGCCTCCTCGATGGATTCTATAGCGCCATATTATAACGCAGACCGTCCCAAACGCAAGCCGAATCAGACAAAGAAAAAGCCTGTATGGCTTTACCACACAGGCCCTCTCATTTGGTGGAGATGGCGGGAATCGAACCCGCGTCCAGATAGTTCGACCGCAGAAATGCTACAGGCTTAGTCGGTTCCCTTCTTTCTCGCCCGACCATCCCTCAACCGACTGAGCGACAGTCGGGCCAGTCAGTAGGGGTTGACCCTCTTTGGCTGCCCTCACTGACATCGGGGCAGCCGCACTCCGTCTGTTATGACGCCCGCTCCCGGCCCGGCGGAGGAAAGCCGGGGCAAGCGAGGTCGTGCTCAGACGACCGTGGCGCTTACGTGATCGCTACGACTGCTTTACGCAGCCATGGCGTACGCATACGCCGGAGTTCGTGCGGTTTTGCCGCTTCTTGTTTTGCCCCTGATTCACGAGGTGGGGGCGCCTCGGCCTGCATTCTACAGCCAGCCCTACCTGTCGAAACCTGTCATCCCCAGGCGATATTATTATAGCGCATCCGCCGAAATACGTCAAACCGCGCTTACTTGTCTTGCTCCCCAGCGCGGCTTGTTTAGCGGCAGTTGCCCTGCCCATCGTTCAGCGGCAGTTGCCCTGCCCATCGTTCAGCGGCAGTTGTACTGCCGCGTACGTTGCCAAAGCGACCCGCAGTGCAACTGCTGGGGAACGACTGCTGGGGAACGACTGCTGGGGAACGTAAGAAAGTCAACTACACCCTTACTCGTCCTGTTCCCCAGCGCGGCGCGCCTTCAATGCCCGGTGGATGGCGCGGTCGGCCTCGCGCTCTGCCTTCGCCGCCCGCTTGTCATAAAGTTTCTTGCCCTTGGCCAGCCCAATCTCCACCTTGGCCCGGTTGTCCTTCAGGTACAGGCGCAAGGGCACGATGGTCAGTCCCTTCTCCTGTACTCGGCTCGCCAGGCGGGCGATCTCCCGTTGGTGCAAGAGGAGTTTTCGATCCCGGCGCGGGTTGGGGTTCTCGCGACTGCCCTGGGCATAAGGGGAAATATGAACGTTCACCATCCAGGCCTCGCCATCCCGGATGATGACATAACTATCGCGCAGGTTCACCCGGCCCTGGCGGATAGACTTGATCTCCGTGCCAGTCAGGACAATCCCCGCCTCCTGGGTCTCCTGGATGGCATAATCGTGATACGCTTTTCGGTTGACGGCGATGGTCTTAATGGCCACATTCACTTCCCAGATAACAGGTAAGAGACCGCGCGGTCGAGTTGGGGATCGCGGCCCGCCTCCAGGTCCTCGTCGGTCAGTTTCACTTCGATGTCGGGCGTTAGACCCTGTCCCTCAATCTGGCGGCCTTTGGGCGTATACCAGTGGGTTACCGTCACCCGGAGCGAGGAACTATCGCTGAGCATAAACGCCTTCTGCACCGAGCCTTTGCCAAAAGTCCGCTCGCCGATGAGCACCGCGCGGCCGTAGTCCTGCAGCGCACCGGCCACAATTTCCGATGCGCTGGCCGTGCCCCTATCCACCAATACCACCAAGGGCACCGAGACGGCCAGCCCTCCTTTCTTCACCGGATGTTGGGTCTCGTGACCATCGCGGTCTCGCTCGATCAGGACGATGCCATCGCTCAAGAACTGGCTGGCCAGCCGCTGAGCGACGTGCAGGAAGCCACCGGGATTGCCACGCAAGTCGAGGATCAGGCCCTTCGGCTTTTGGCTCATCAGATTGCGCAAAGCAGCCTCTATGCGCTCGCTGGCCGCATCGTTGAATTCGTAAAGGCGCAAGTAGGCGATCCCATCCGGGCGTATCTCGCTCTCCACCGTCGCCATCTCGATGGTTTCACGGCGGATGGACACTTCGAATGGCTCCGGCTCGCCCTCCCGCAGGATGAGCAGGCGCACCACCGTACCCCGTGGCCCGCGGATCAGGGCGATCACATGGATCAGTTCCAGGCCCTCCACCGAGACACCATCCACCTGGAGCACCTCATCGTTGGGGCGCAAGCCCGCGCGCTCGGCGGGAGAGTTGGGCAGGGGGCGCACGATCACGAAGTGCCCATCTCTCTCGTCAATTTCCGCGCCGATGCCCTCAAAAGTGCCTTGCACGTCCTCACTGAAAATCCGGGACTCGGTCGGCGTCAAAAAGGTGGTATGGCTATCGCCAAGGGAGCGAACCAACCCCTTGGTCGCACCATAGATCATCTCCTGGTAATCCAGCGGCTCGGTGTGATAGAATTCATTTTCGAGGATGCGCCAGGCCTCCCAGAACACGCGGAAACGGGCCTGTTGCTCCGCCGGGAGATCATTCGCCACGTACCCCAATGCTGGCGAGGAGTAGCGGCCCACACCAAAACCGGCGGCAAAGATCATGACAGCCGCCAGTGTGACGAAGAAACTAACCGTGATCCACTTTCTCATTCTATCCATACGAACCCACCATCACAGGAATAAACTCTGCCCAATCGGAGAAAGGCCGGCTGCTTGAGGAAACGCCTTGAGTGCGCAGGAGAGAAATTGCCTCTTCCAATTGTAGGTCTCGACCCGCCGCCAGGTCCTCCGCCTTGGTTTCGACCACCACATCCGGGGTCAGACCCTGGCCATTGATCTCATGCCCGTTTGGGGTGAGCCAACGGGCGATGGTAACGTGCACACTGGAACCATCACTCAGTTCGTGGATGCTTTGCACTGAACCTTTGCCGAAGGTCCTCTGCCCAACCAGCAGGGCGCGATGATAATCCTGGATGGCCCCGGCAACGATCTCGGCAGCGCTGGCAGTCCCACCGTCCACCAGTACCACCAGGGGCCAGTCCACTGCCTTCCCATCCAGAGGGGCTGAATACCGCGTCTCCTCGTCCGAGGAAGTCCGCTCCCGCAGCACCAGCCCGCCGCGCAGGAATTCTCCCGTTACCGCCACAGCAGAGTTGACCAGCCCGCCGGGGTTGCCGCGCAAGTCCAGGACAACGGACGACGCATCTTCGCCCTGGAGACTCTCCAGCGCACGCCGTAACTCCCGTGGCGTGGCATCGCTGAACATCGTGATCTGGATATAGCCGATGCCGTCTTCGAGCACGCGCCAGTTGACAGTGGGCAGGTCTATTTCCTGGCGCACGATTTCGAACACCAGGGGTTCTGGCTCGCCAGGCCGCTCGATACGCAGGCGCACGGTTGTCCCCACAGGGCCACGGACGAGGATCACCGCTTCCTCTATGGAGTAGCCAGCAATATCCGTATCATCCACAGCCAACACCACATCTCCGGCCCTCAGCCCCGCCCGCTCCGCCGGCGCGCCCTCCAGCAACGAGGAGATGATGATCCGGCCATCTTCGTCGGTGCCCATGAGCGCGCCAATGCCACCGAATTTGCCCTGGTAGGCATCCTGCTCCAGCCGGTGTTGTGTCGGCTCCACGAAGGTGGTGAACGGGTCGCCGAGGGATTTCAACATCCCCTCGATGGCCCCGTAGGTCATATTCTTGTAGTCCAAGGACTCGCGGGCGTAGAAATCGCTTTCTACGATATGCCAGGCTTCCCAGAATACGCGGAAGTTGTCTTGTTGCTCCACCGGAGTGTTGCCGACAGGGTAGCGCGTGCCTGGGGAGAGAATCTGCCCCAGTGCAAACCCTGCTCCGAAGATCACCGCAGAGCACACCGCGAAGGCAATCAATAGCCATATCCACTGTCGCCAAACACCGCGCTCCGACTCTATCATCGCCCATCCTTCTGCTCGCTAATCTATGGAAATTGTAGCACAACAAATAGCGGCGACCAAACGGCGCCACTTGACGTCAATCCCCACACAGGCGTGAGGACGGTCAAGAGTGCGGGGAGAGCCAAGAAAATCTGAAGACCAGCGACATAATTTTACATAATAGTTCTTTTGCAATTTTAACCAAAAACATTATTGACAGGATGAGAGAAGTGTGATAAAATAAAATTGCTTCAACGCCACACCGGATAGGCAAAGTACTTCTCGTCTTACGCTCCCGAACAACTATACTCCGTGCTCGAAACTTCAACTGCGTGGCAAATTCCACAATATCCGCCCAGAAGGAGGTGAGATTCGGTCACACAAATCGGTTCAAGGGAACAAATCTGAGTGGATGAGAGACGAAATTCCGAAGGAGGGAAGATGTCGAGTTCCACGAAAAGAATATTGGTTACTTCGCTTATCTTCGCCACGTTGGCGGTCTTCTTTGTCCTCGCACTGACCGCGCACGGCGAGGCCAGCCTCCAGAAACAAGTCACTATTCTCCACACCAATGACTTCCACGGCTATCTGGAAACCGACTATAGGGGTCGAGGCGGCTCCGCCTACATGGCGGGCAAGATCAACGAGATCCGCACCGAAGTCGGCGCGGCCAACGTGGCCCTATTGGACGCCGGCGACATCTATTTGGGCGCAGCGCCCATCTCCCAGTTGCTATTGGGCGAAAGCGCCATTGACATCTACAATATGATCGGCTACGATGTCGCCGCCTACGGCAACCACGAGTTCGACAAGGGACAGGATGTGCTCATGCAGCGCACCGCGCAGTCCACCTTCCCTTGGGTGAGCGCCAACATCGTCCTCGAGGGCACCGAATGGGACCACCCCACCTGGACCCAGCCGTACGTCATCCTGACCCTGGGCGAACCAGGCAACGAGGTGCGCCTGGGTGTCATCGGCCTGACCACCGACGAGACCCCGCTGGTCACCCTCAAAGGCACGACGGAGGGGTTGGTGTTCAAAGACCTGACCGAGACCGTTCTCCACTACTACGACGAGGTCAAGGCCCAGTCCGACGCCTTGATCGTCCTGGCCCACATGGGCACAGAGGATAGCGGCCCCTACAAGGGCCTCAAGACCGTGGCCCAGGAACTGATCGACGCTGGCAAGCCCGTGGATCTGATGATTGGCGGGCACCAACATCAGGCCCTCTCGACTCCGACAATGGTCGGCAACACGGCCATCGTGTGCGCCGGATACTACGGCCGCTGGCTGGGGCGGGTCAACGCGACTGTCGATCCCGCGACCAAGAAACTAACTGTTGACAGTTACGAGTTAATCACCATCAACAACACCCTCACCCCCGACCCGGCAGTGGCGGATCGAGTAGCCTACTGGGCCAGCGTGGTGGCTCCCGTCCTCCAGCAACCGGTGGGCTACACCAACGTCAGCTTGGTGCGGAACTACAACGGCGAGTCGAACATTGGCGACCTGGTGGCCGATAGCATGCGGTGGAAGGCGGATCAGTACGATGATGGCGAAGTCAACGGCTCGGTGGACATTGCCTTCACCAACCCCGGTGGCCTGCGTGCGGACATCGTCATCCCCGAGGGTGCTACGCTGCCTTACACCATCACCTGGGGCGATACCTTCAACGTCCTGCCCTTCGCTAACACCCTCTACCTGATGGATCTGACCGGTTGGCAGATCCAGGCCCTGCTGGATCAGGCTGCCACTTTGTATAAGGGCATCCTCCAGTCCTCGGGCGTCACCTGGTACTGGTACAATAATTGCAGCTGCGCTTCGCCCACCGCCTGGGGCGCTTACGGGGTGATGGTGAACGGCGAGCCGCTGGACTACAAGAAGACCTACCGCGTTGTTACCAACAACTTCCTGGCCCCTGGTGGGGACGGCTGGGTCACCTTTATCGAAGGCACCAACCGCTGGGATACCTACTACGATATGCAGGAAGGGCTCAACGAGTACATCCATTGGTACAATGAGAACGTCGGTCCCATTGACTACCAAGTGGAGGATCGCATCGTCCAACTGGACAAGGTGGTAACCATCCTGCACACCAACGACGAGCACGGGCGTGCTTACACCGATACCTACCGCGGCAACCCCATTGGTTTGCCCTACATTGCCTCGTTGGTCAAGCACGAGCGGGCCAAGAACCCCAACGCTCTTCTGATGAGTGCCAGCGATACTATCCAGGGCAATGCCTTCGCCTTCTACTTCCGGAATGCACCCGGTCCCACGCCCGGTGGGGAGACCACTCTGGCTAACCCCATGATGGCAGCCATGAACTTGATGGGCTATGATGTCTCCACCATTGGCAACCATGAGTACAACTTCGGGCGCGAGACCTTCGCCAAGGCACTTGGGCAGGCGAACTTCCCGTTTGTAGCCGCCAACGTTAGCGATGACGGCCGCTATGGCTTCATCGAGGACAACGTGCAGGATTACGTCACCTTCGACGTGGAAGGCCTCAAGGTCGCTGTCTACGGCCTGACCAACCCGCGGGTGCCCTCCTACGAACTACCCAGCAACATCGAGGGCTTGACCTTCGTGGGCGGGTTCGAGACATCGCAAACCCTAGTGCCCCAGATACTGGCGGATGAGAATCCCGACCTGATGGTGGCACTGACCCACCTGGGCTACGCTCCCTACGAGGGATCCAGGCCCGAGGACACCGATGTCTTTATAGCCGAAAACATGGCCGGCATTGACGTCATCATCGGCGGCCACAGCCATACGAAACTCGACCCGGCGGTGCTGGTCACCTCCGACATCAACCCCGAGGGCACGCTGATCGCCCAGGCCGAGCGCCATGCTTACTACCTGGGCAAGGTCACTGTGGGCTTCAAGGAGACCGGCCACAGTTATGAGATCGTCCTCCGCGAGGGTCGGCTGCTGCCGGCTGGCCTGCTACCGCCTGATCCCGAGTTGGAGGCGCTGATGGAGCCATACGTGGCCGAACTGAATGCCTACACCAGCACGGTGATCGGCGAGAGCCTGGTGGACCTGGATGCCCGGACGGCGTTCTACGAGGAGACTGCCGCCGCCAACCTGCAGGCCGATGCCTCCAAGTGGGTCCTGGAGCAGGCTGGCATCCCGGTGGACTTCCACCTGTCCGGCGCGATGACCAACCAGTATGTCCCGGCTGGGACTCTAACCGTGGGCAATATGTTCACCCTGATGCCCTACGAGAACTCTCTGGTGGTCATGCGCATGAATGGCCCGCAACTCAAGCGCGTCCTGGAGCGCAGTTTCTACAACTACGATCTGTGGCGCCAGGGCCGAGCCCGCTACACCACTTGCTTCCTGGACATCTCTTCCGGTGGGCAGATCAACTACGATCCTGAAACGCCTGAGTCTGGGGACAACGTAGTGTGGCTGCGCGTCAACGGGGTGCCGGTGGACTTCAACGATGCGGACACCTACTACAACGTCTCCACCGTCAACTATCTGGCGGCGGGTGCCTGTTCCTACAGCGATGAGGGCGTTTCCATCTGGCCGCTGGACCAGATCATCTACGACACCCAGTACTACGTGCGCGATGCGGTCATTGACTACATCAAGGCGCACACGCCCATCTCGCCGCAGGTAGAGGGCCGCATCCTGTTCGCCGGGCCGCCGTGCAATGCCAGCCCCACGGTCCACACCTATTCCGGGCCTGTCGGTGCCTTCTTCGACCAGAGTGATATGACCAAGGTGTACTTCGGCGCCCGCTTCGAGCGCCCCTCGACGACCGGGGCACCTTGCGGGCTCTGCACCGACTTCGTAGAACTCTACGTCGGCGGGACCGAAGTGCCCATGATCGGCGAGCCCAAGCACGAGTTCTCGAAGAAGTGGGCAGGCCCACCCGGCTATGACTTCTGGACCTACGTCTTCGGCCCGTACACCGTGGACACGGTCGGCAAGCCATTGGCTATCACCCTGGTGTCCAACGGCGTCCCTGTCTGGTCTGGCAATCTGCGACCCAATGCTGTGCTGAACCTCAACGAACTCTATGTCTTCAGCGGGCTGTACCAGGATACTGGTAACAACCCGTCCCCAGGCAGAATGCGCCTCTATGCCTACAGGCCGTGGCAAGAGGGCGATCCTGAGGTGGAGACGGCGGGCTGGGTGTCCGGCAAAGACTACGACATCTGGCAAGAGGTGTCCGCGAATGTGGCCATCCCCAGCACGGGCTACTGGGCGTTGTCATACCGGAACGAACTGGCCGACCTGGTGGACCAGATCAAACTCGGCTACATGGTTTGGTTCACTCCGCCATGTCCGGAGGCTAGCAACATCGGTCCGTCCGTGTTGAACCGCTTCGGCATCCCGTCGCCGAACAACCCGAACGGCATCGAGTTCCACTACGTCTGGCCGGCCCTGTACGGTGGCAACATCATGCAACATAGCGGATGCGGGGAGTAGGGTAAAGGCGGAATGTAGACCGCCACACACTTCTTAGCCCGCCCATCCCAGGCCGATGGGGCTTCGCGCCCCATCGGCCTTTTTGTGGGCATTTTTCGGCCTTCCAGGATAATGGGCTATAATGCTGCCAGGAGGGCAACCGATGGAACTAGGAATCGTAGGGCTGGGGCGAATGGGGAGCAGTATCGCGCGCCGCCTCCTCCGGGGTGGGCACCGGGTGGTCGTCTACAATCGCACGCCGGACAGGACCCGCGAATTGGAAGGGGAGGGGGCCGAGGGCGTGTACTCACTGTCAGAACTGGCTGCAAAACTGGCCCCGCCGCGGGCTATCTGGCTCATGCTGCCAGCAGGCAATCCGGTGGGCGAGGCCATCGAAGCGCTTCTTCCCGCCCTTTCTGAAGGCGACATCCTGATGGACGGCGGCAACTCTTATTACAAGGATTCGGTTCACCGTGCTGCGATGCTCCAGGAGCGGGGGATTCACTTCCTCGATGTGGGCACAAGCGGAGGTATCTGGGGGCTGAAGGTTGGCTATTGCCTGATGGTCGGTGGGGAAGAAGAGGTGTTCAGACACCTGGAGCCCATTTTCAAGAGCCTGGCTTCCGAGGGAGGCTACGCCTATGTAGGCCCCAGCGGGGCCGGGCACTTCGTCAAGATGGTGCACAACGGCATCGAGTACGGTCTGTTGGAGGCCTATGCCGAGGGCTTCGAGATCCTCAGAGCGTCGCCGTACAACTTGGACCTGGCAGCGGTAGCGCGCCTGTGGAACCACGGCAGTGTGGTGCGGTCCTGGCTGCTCGAATTGGCAGAGAGCGCCTTTGAGAAGGAGCCAGACTTGGCTTCCATCCGCGGCTACGTGGAAGATTCGGGCGAGGGGCGCTGGACAATGCTGGAATCCATGGACTTGAATGTGCCAGCACCCGTGATCGCCCTGGCGCTCCTGATGCGTTTCCGCTCGCGGCAAGACGAATCTTTTGCCGCCAAGGTCATCGCCGCGTTGCGCCGAGAATTCGGTGGACACCCCGTGAAGATGACATAACGAAGGAGGATTTACTATGATACTCGCTGGGGATGTGGGTGCAACGAAAACCCATCTGGCGCTTTACAAATCAGAGGGAGGTCAATTGGTCCAGGTGGCGTTGCGCACGTTCGAGAGCCAGAGGCACCCGAGTCTGGCCGCCGTGGTGCGCGCATTCTTGGCCCAGGAGAGAGTTATCATCCAGGGCGCCTGCTTCGGGGTGGCGGGCCCTGTGGTGGGCGGCGAGTCCAGCATCACGAACCTGTCTTGGGCACTCAACGAGCGAGGCCTGGAGCGGGACTGCGGCATCGCCAAGGTGAAGTTGCTGAATGACCTCGAGGCGACGGCCAACGCCGTGCCCATCCTTCAACCTAAGGATCTGTTTGTCCTCAACCAGGGAATACGGCAGGAGGGTGGAAACATGGCCGTCATCGCCCCGGGCACGGGACTGGGCGAGGCCATCCTGTTCTGGGATGGCGAGAGGTACCGTCCCTCCGCCTCTGAGGGCGGGCACACGGATTTCGGACCCGCCAACGAAATGCAGATCAGACTCTTGGAGTATCTCCGCGAACGCAAAGGGTTTGACCACGTGAGTTACGAGCGGGTGGCCTCCGGCTTGGGCCTGATGAATATCTACAATTTCCTGAAGGATTCGGGTTACGCCGAGGAGCCGCAGTGGCTGGCCGAACGCTTGGCAGCAAGCAAGGACCCCAATGCGGTGATCTCCCGGGCTGCATTGGCCAAAGAGTGCGAGTTGTGCGTGATGACGCTGCACATTATGGTGGAAATCTTGGGCGCGGAAGCAGGGAACTTAGCCCTCAAGGCCCTGGCAACGGGCGGCGTGTACGTAGGCGGCGGTATCCCGCCCAAGATACTCGATAAACTCAGCGATGGCACTTTCATGAATGCCTTCGTCAACAAAGGGCGATTCAAGCCCTTTATGCCGCGCATCCCAGTGTACGTCATCTTGAACGAGCAAGCAGCGCTTCTGGGCGCAGCGCGCTGGGCTTCTGAGATGTAGGGGGTAGATATGACTACCCAATCCATTTCCCCGGAACTGGCCCGGCTGGCCGCCAACACCATCCGCATGTTGAGCGTGGACGCTGTCGAACAGGCCAAATCAGGACACCCGGGCATGCCGATGGGCGCTGCCGATTATGCCTTTGTTCTCTGGAGCCGCTACTTGCGCTTTCATCCCGAAGATCCCGCCTGGCCCAATCGCGACCGCTTCGTTCTCTCCGCCGGACACGGCGCGACGTTGCTCTACGCGCTTTTGCATCTTGCTGGCTTCGATTTGCCACTGGAAGAACTGAAGCGCTTCCGCCAGTGGGAGAGTATGACGCCGGGCCACCCCGAATATCGCTGTGCTCCGGGCGTGGAGACCACCACCGGCCCACTGGGCCAGGGCTCCGGCAACGGCATAGGGATGGCCATCGCCGCCAAAATGATGGCGGCGCGATTCAACACCCCCGACTTCGCCGTCGTGAACCACCGGGTTTATGGTATCGTCAGCGATGGCGATCTGATGGAGGGGATTGCCTCCGAGGCAGCCTCGCTGGCCGGACATCTGGGCCTGGGCAATCTCATCTATATCTACGACTGCAATCGCATTACCATTGATGGATCAACAGACCTGACCTTCACCGAGGACGTCGGCCGACGCTTCGAGGCCTACGGATGGCACGTGATCCACATAGATGGACATGACTATGCTGCCATCGCCGCTGCTATCGAGGAGGCGCAGGCAGAGACAACCCGCCCAACGCTCATCGTGGCCCACACGCACATCGCCTGGGGCAGCCCTCACAAGCAGGATTCCGCCGAGGCCCACGGCGCACCACTCGGCCCGGAGGAGACCGCCGCCACAAAGATGAACCTCGGCTGGCCGCTGGAGCCGAGTTTCTATATCCCAGAAGAGGTGCGACGGCTGTTTGCCGATAGGGTAGCCGAACTGAAAGCCGAGTATGAGGCATGGCAGCGCGGCTTCGCCTCCTGGCGACAAGCGCACCCCGACTTGGCAGCGCAGTGGGACCGCCAGATGACCAAAGCGCTGCCCGACGACCTGGAGACCCAACTGCTGGCTGCCATTTCCCCCAATCCAGCGGCGACACGGGCGCACTCCGGCGCGGTGATCCAGCGGGCAGCGAGGCTCGTGCCCGGCCTGGTGGGCGGCTCGGCGGATCTGACGCCATCGAATCTCACCGCCATCCAAGGCGCTAGGGTCATCCGCCGCGATGATTTCTCAGGGCGGAACTTCCACTTCGGCGTGCGTGAGCACAGTATGGGGGCGATCCTCAATGGCCTGGCCCTCTACGGCGGGCTGATCCCCTACGGCGGCACTTTCCTCGTCTTCTCCGACTATATGCGACCTGCCATTCGCCTGGCAGCGATGATGGGTCTGCAGGTGATCTACATTTTCACCCATGATAGTTTCCTCCTCGGTGAGGATGGGCCCACCCACCAACCCATCGAACAGGCGGCGGCACTGCGGGCGATACCCAACCTCACCGTGTTCCGCCCGGCCGATGGGGTGGAGGTGGCCATGGCTTGGGCTTGGGCGTTGCGACACACCAGTGGCCCAACTGCCCTCCTGCTAACCCGGCAGACGGTGCCGGTGCTGGCGCGAGAGATGGATTTCGACCCCAAATCGGTGTGGCGCGGCGGATACATCCTCTCCGATGTGGGGGGTGGGCAGCCCCACCTCATCCTCCTGGCCAGCGGGTCAGAAGTGGCGCTGGCCCTGGGGGCGAAGGCGATCCTGGCAGAGAAAGGCCTTGCGGTGCGTGTCGTGTCCATGCCCTCCATCGAACTGTTCGAGCAGCAGCCGACATCCTATCGCCGTCAGGTCCTGCCCGTGCCACCGGAACGGATCGTGGCCATCGAGGCGGGACGGCCTGAGAGTTGGCACCGCTTCACCGGGCCGGAGGGGCTGGTGATTGGGATGGAGCATTTCGGGGCCTCGGCGCCGTATAAGGTGCTGGCCGAGAAATTCGGCTTCACCGCAGAGCAAGTGGCGGGACGGATATTGGCCTGGCTCCAACCCAGATATTGACATAATAACACGGGAAGAAAACGCCACTTTGCCCGTGCAGCGGGCAGGGGAGAGAGTAACCTCTGGCATCTGCCAGAGGTTACTCATTCGGAGACAGAATTCTACCATTCAAATGGGCTAAAATTGAGGAAATTTTAAGGAAAAACCTATTGACAAAATGGGCCAATGGTGATATACTATTCACAGATGTGATATTCTATCACATTTGTGCAAAGCCGGACCTTCTTTGTTGTGTCGCCATTGTAGCAAGGGCAGGGGGAAGAGTTTTTGAGTTGGTCGGCGTAAAAGGAGGTGATGCTTAGCGCTAACAGCATCGGCTTACGAAGAGCGGTCGTGTTGAGTGGTTATGTGTTGCCAATGCCTGAAAAAGGAGGATTGAAATGGCACAGTTTTTTGCCGCCTTGCAGGGTATTCTCTCTGCTCTCGGGGCAACGGTCGTTCTACCCATCATCATCTTCATTCTGGGCCTGATTCTCGGGGCCCAACCTGGACGCGCTTTCCGCTCTGGTGTCACCATCGGTGTAGCCTTCGTCGGCATCAACCTGGTGATCGGTCTGATGTGGACCGCCCTGAGCAATGCAGCCCAGGCCATTGTACAGCGCACAGGCGTTAGCCTGACGGTAGTGGACGTTGGTTGGCCGTCCGCCGCAGCCATCGCTTTCGCCTCCACTGTTGGAACTTACATCATCCCTGTCGCCATCATCGTCAATCTCGTGATGCTGGCACTCAACGCCACCAAGACGCTGAACGTCGATGTCTGGAACTTCTGGCACTTCGCCTTCACCGGCGCTATGGTCGTGGCGGCCACGGGCAATTTGCCCTTGGGTCTGGCTGCAGCAGCGGTCAACGCCGCCATCGTCCTGTTCCTCGCCGACTGGACTGCGCGCGGCATTCAAAGCTTCTTCGGCATGCCTGGCCTCTCCATCCCGCACGGGTTCTCTGCCGCCTACGTGCCAGTAGCCATCCCCCTCAACTGGGTCGTGAGCAAGATCCCCGGCCTCAAGGACCTCGAGGCCGATCCGGAGGCCATCCAGAAGCGCTTAGGTGTCATCGGTGAGCCCGTCATCCTGGGATTGGTGATCGGCCTTATCCTTGGCCTGATCGCCTTCTTCGACCCTGCGAATCTCAAGGACTCCCTGGTAAAGACGTTGCAAACGGGCATCAACCTGAGCGCAGTCATGCTCCTGTTGCCTCGTATGGTGGGGGTCTTGATGGAGGGCCTGCTGCCACTGTCCGACGCCGCCCGTGAGTTCATGCAGAAGCGCTACGCTGGCCGTGAGATCTACGTCGGCCTCGACTCGGCCATCCTCATCGGTCACCCGGCCGCCATTGCCGCTTCTCTGGTGCTGGTACCCATCACCATCCTGCTGGCCGTCATCCTGCCCGGCAACAAGGTGCTGCCGTTCGCCGACCTGGCGGTCATCCCGTTCCTGGTCTGCATGACCGCCCCGATCACCCGTGGCAACGTAGTGCGCATCATTATCATTGGTGCCATCGTGATCGCCATCGGCTTCTACATCGGCACAGCAGGCTCTGCTCTCTTCACCAGGGCAGCCATTGATGCCAAGTTCAGCATGCCAGCCGGTGCAACGGAGATCTCCAGCATTTGCGACGGGTTCAACTTCTTAACCTTCGTGCTGTTGACCGCCGCCCGCACCCTCAGCTACGTCGGGCTGGTGATCATCCTGGCCATCTTGGTCGCGGTGATGATGGTATATCGGCGCAATACGAAGGCTTGGGAGGTCGCTGCAGGCGGGCCCAGCGAGTAAGGCAGGATTGGACAGCCTAGAGAAGGGGTTTGGACAAGGGGCTTAAGCCCCTTGTCTCGGTCCTGTCCGGGTCCTGGGTCTTAAGCCCCCTGTCCTGGAACTCTCTGCACAACGAGAAGATAAACCGGCTGCAAGGGGGTGGGCGACTTTTCCCACCCCCTTGAATATGCAAGGGGAGGCCACACAATGATAGAGGTAATGATCCGCAGTATGCTCGGAGCGAGCGGGGGCGCAGCCCTCGACTGGCTGAGAGGCCACCCGGAAGTCACAACAGTGATATTTGCGCTGTTAGTGATAGTATATCTCCTGGGCCGGTTACAGTTGTACCGCATCGAGCAGCGCACCGCCCAACTCGTCTTGGAAATGAGCCAGGAATGGCTGGTCAAAAAACCGAATATCACCGCTAGTGGCCTATACAAACGCATCTACCCTCGCTGGAGCAAGTCGGTAGGCCAGTGGGGATTGTTCATACCACATCGGCTGGAAATCTGGCCGGTGCCGGTGCGACCTGAGACCGTGCAGCGCAAATTAGGTTTCTCTCCACAGTGGATCGCTGCTCTGCTCACGAAGCACGGAGTGACACTGAAAGAGAAGGAGGACGATGCCCAGCATGAATCCTGACCACACGCAATGGTTCTATGAAGACCTGGTCCTCAAACCCATGAGCGCGGAAAGCGCGGTGGACGCCATCACCCAACTGGGCACACTTCTGCAGAAGGGCGGGTTCGTCAAAGAAACTTTCATCCCCGCGGTGATACAGCGTGAGCAAGAGTTCTCCACAGGATTGCCCACAGCGGAAGTCGGCGTGGCCATACCGCACACCGATGTGGAACACGTGCTCCGAGAGGCCATCGCCGTGGGCGTGCTCGACAAGCCGGTGGATTTTGGCGAAATGGGCAACCCGGGCAATAACGTCCCTGTTCAAATCATCTGCCTTTTGGCAGTTGCCAAATCCGAAATGATGGTTAAAATATTACAATCGTTGGTCGAGATGTTCCAAACCCCCGGCGTGCTAAAACAGATTATCCAAGCCAAAGATGCGTTCGAAATCGTCGATATCTTCCGCCAGCATTGTCAAACGGAATGAAGGAGGTGCAGAATCCATGGTGAGCGAGAAACGCGTGTTGGTTGCCTGTGGGACCGCCATTGCCACGGCGACAGTGGTAGCAGAGAAAGTGAAGGAAATCGCCAAAGAAGCGGGCATCCCGGTGAGCGTGATCCAGTGCAAATCGGCTGAGACCCGCGGCCGGGCGATGGTGTTCAAACCACACGTGATTGTGGCTACTACGACAGTACCCCAGGACCTGGGCGTGCCAGTGATCAACGGCGTGCCTTTCCTTTCTGGCATCGGCATAGATGCCGTCAAGGCCCAGATCCTCGAGGTGCTGCGGAAGGAAGAATAGGCCCGGCCATCGGCAACTGGCTCTATTGACCGCAGGCCTTTCCAAAGTCGGCCAATGAATAGCAGAGATTTTGAGGAAGCCTGAGTGTCAGAACTCAATGAAGAACGGGCTCGTCTGTTAGTCCGTGTAGCAAGTTTATATTACGAACAGGGCCTTACGCAAAAGGAAGTAGCCCAGAGGATTGGTCTCTCGCGTTCCAACGTTTCCCGTCTGCTCACCGAGGCCCACCGCCAGGGCATCGTTGAGATCCGCATCAATCATCCCTGGGCCACTTCCAGCGAACTGGCCGCAACTCTGATTCGTCGCTTCGGCCTGCAAGATGCCTTGGTGCTGGCGTCTGGCTCGCCAGACAGAAATGAGGTGCTACGCGGCATGGGAGTGTTGGCGGCCAGGTATTTGGAGCGCATCCTCAAGCCCAACTCCATCCTGGGCATCGGCTGGGGCACGGCGCTCTACGAGGTAGTCCACGAACTGCGACACACCCGCATACCGGGCATCGAAGTAGTGCAAATCATCGGGGGCACAGGGTCGCTGAACCCACAAATTGACGGCACCGAACTGGCTCGCCAACTGGCCCGGGCCTTGGGAGCACGTTACAGATACTTACATGCCCCCTTGATCGTCGAGACGGCGGAACTGTGTCGCGCCTTGATGCAAGATCGCAATATCCACGAGTCGCTGGAGGTGGGGCGCAAAGCCGATGTGGCACTGGTGGGCATCGGTGCGGTGGTGCGAGAGATCTCCAGCCTCACCCGATCGGGCCACCTGCGAGAGAATGAACTGTCGTGGCTCCAGGCCATCGGTGCCGTGGGTGACATCTGTGCCCAACACTTCGACATCCATGGCCGAATATGCGCCCCCGAACTCAACAGCCGTGTTGTAGGTCTGCGGCTCGACGAATTACAAAGGATCCCCTGCGTAATTGGTGTGGCTGGCTGGCGAGAAAAGGCTCCGGCCATCCTGGGCGCATTGCGGGGCAAATACGTGGATGTGCTGGTCACAGATGATGCCGCTGCCCAAGAAGTGCTGCGCCTGGCAGGGGAATAGTCGGGGAAATCACGATGGTGGATATCAGTCGAGAGAAACTCTTGGACATGTTGGAAAAGATGTATACCATCCGCTACTTCGAACAGAAGGCAGATGAATTGTTCGGACGCGGGAAGATCCATGGCACGATGCACCTTTCTGTTGGCCAGGAAGCCACTGCAGTTGGCTCCATCGCCCCCTTGCGACCGAACGACTACATCGCCAGCACTCACCGCGGTCACGGCCATTGCATCGCCAAGGGTGCGGACGTGCGCCGGATGATGGCCGAGTTCCTCGGCAAAGAGACGGGCTACTGCCGTGGCCGGGGTGGTTCCATGCACATCGCCGATGTGGAGGCTGGCAACCTGGGCGCCACCGGCGTAGTGGGCGGAGGCATACCCACCGCCGTCGGCGCGGCCTTGGCGAGTAAACTCGCCGGCGATGACAAGGTAACCATTTGCTTTTTCGGCGATGGGGCAGCCAACTTGGGCATTTTCCACGAAGGTCTCAACCTGGCCGCCATTTGGCAACTACCCGTGGTCTTCGTTTGCGAGAACAACCAGTATGGCATGTCTATGCCGGTGCAGAAATCCATGCCGGTGAAGGATGTGGCGGAGCGAGCCGCCTCCTACGCTATGCCAGGCGTGGTAGTGGACGGCAACGATGTGCTACAAGTCTACGAGGCGGTTTCAGAAGCAGTCCAGCGGGCCAGGGAAGGCAAGGGGCCCAGTCTGATCGAATGCAAAACCTACCGCTGGAAGGGGCATTCCAAGAGCGACCAGGAGCGCTATCGCACCCGCGAAGAAGTCGAGGCGTGGAAGAAAAAGGATCCCATAGCACGCTTTCAGAAGTGGCTGCTCGAAAAGGGGATAGCCACAGAAGAAGAGATAGAGGCCATCTCCGCGCGAGCCCGGCAGATAATTGAGGATGCGGTAGCCTTCGCCGAAACGAGCCCGGAGCCCTCACCGGATACCATTATGGAGGGGGTCTACGCCGAATGAGAGAGATCACTTACGCAGAAGCCATTCGAGAGGCCCTCCGGCAAGAAATGCAACGCGACCCACGGGTCTTTTTGATGGGCGAGGACATCGGAGTCTACGGAGGCGCGTTTGGAGTAACCCTGGGGCTACTGGAGGAATTCGGCAGCGAGCGCGTCCGCGACACCCCCATCTCCGAAGGCGTGATCGCCGGCGCGGCGGCCGGGGCAGCACTGGCAGGCATGCGCCCAGTGGCCGAGATCATGTTCATGGACTTCACCACCCTGGCCATGGAGCAGATCGTCAACCAGGCCGCCAAGACGCGGTTCATGTTCGGTGGGAAAGCACAAGTGCCTATGGTCTTGCGCACTCCCGCTGGTTCGGGCACGGGTGCCGCGGCGCAACATTCGCAGAGCCTGGAAGCGTGGTTCGTCCATGCCCCCGGCCTGAAGGTAGTGATGCCCAGCACCCCATACGACGCCAAAGGGCTGCTCATCTCATCCATCCGCGACAACAACCCGGTGATTTTCGTCGAACACAAGTTGCTCTACCGCACCACCGGGCCCGTCCCTGAAGAGCCCTATACCATCCCACTGGGTGTGGCTGATGTGAAGAGGGAAGGAGTTGACATAACAATTATCGCCACTTCGATTATGGTTACCCGCGCCCTGGCCGCCGCCGAGACGTTGGCCAAAGAGGGCATCGAAGTAGAGGTTGTGGATCCACGCACCTTGAAGCCTTACGACGACGAAACCGTGAACCGTTCTGTGAAGAAGACGGGGCGGGTGCTCATCGTGCACGAGGCCTACAAGACCAACGGTTTCGGAGCAGAGATAGCCGCCCGCATCACCGAGGGCGAGACGTTCTTCCATCTCGTTGCCCCGGTGAAGCGTCTGGCCGGACTGGACATCCCGATCCCATATAACCGCACCCTGGAAAGGCACGCCGTCCCCCAGGAGGAAGACATCGTGCGCGCTGCCCGCGAACTCATGGCCTATAAATGAGGAGTCTTGAATTGGCCACCGAAGTGATAATGCCCAAGATGGGCATGGCTCAAGAAACAGGAACGCTCCTGCAGTGGCTGAAGAAAGAAGGGGAGTGGGTAAACGAGGGTGAACCCCTCTTCGAGGTCATGACCGATAAGGTCAACATGCAGGTGGAAGCGCCCGCCTCCGGCTACCTCAAAGGCATCCGCGCCCATCCAAACGATGTGGTGCCCGTAACGGAGGTCATCGCCTACATCGTCGCGGAGGGTGAGGAGGTGGAGGCAGCGCCCCGCCCGGCAGAGGTGGCCGCGCCTTCGGAAGAGGCAGCGAGAGCAGAGGCGCCCTCACGCGTGACCGCGCCAGCCCCAACGATCGAGGCCAGAGGGCCGGTCCGGGCTACACCCGTGGCCCGCAAGATGGCGCAAGAGTTCGGCCTAGACCTAAGCCGCATCCGAGGTACGGGACCAGGAGGGATCATCGTGCAGGCCGATGTGCTGGCAGCCCGTGCCGCCCCACAGCCAGCCGGGAGACCAGGACGCCGGGTACCTTTGGTAGGCAGGCGGCGCATCATCGCCGAGCGGATGCTGCGCAGCGCCCAACAGGCACCGCACATCGCCCTGACCATCGAGGTGGATATGTCCCACGCCGAGCGCACGCGTGGCGAGGCCTCTTTCACCGCCGTGCTGGTGGCCAAGGTAGCGCCACTCTTAGTCAAGCACCCGTTTATGAACGCTACATTAGAGGGCGAGGAGATCGTCCTCTTGGACGAGGTGAACGTAGGCGTGGCTGTGGCGGCGGAGGAGGGGCTGATTGTGCCGGTGGTGAAAGCGGCGCACCGCAAGTCGTTGGCGCAGATTGACGCCGAGATCCGCGACCTGGCTCGCCGAGCGCGAGAGGGCAAACTGACGCTGGACGATGTCACTGGGGGCACCTTCACCATCTCAAATCTCGGGATGTTCGGCATCGAGGAATTCCGAGCCATCATCAACCCGCCCGAGAGCGCCATCCTGGCGGTGGGCGCTATCATTCGCAAGCCAGTGGTCATCGGCGATGGCATCGCCATCCGTCCTATGATGAAGATCACCGCCTCCGCTGACCATCGGATCGTGGATGGGGCAGTGGTGGCGGAGTTCCTGCGCGATCTCAAGGCCGACCTGGAGGGCCAGCCAAGCAATGCAGGAACTTGATTTTGCATCAGGATTGATGACGCATTACAATTATGCGCAAATTTCGGTAGGAGAATTGGAGAGTCAACTTGGAAGAGGTCAATCTCATCGTCCGCCACAAAGTAGGTCTGCATGCCAGACCTGCGGCCATTTTCGTGAAGACCGCATCGGGTTTCAAATCCGACATCCATGTGATTGCCGGGGAGCGGAACGGCAACGCAAAAAGCATCCTTTCTGTATTGACCCTGGGCGTCTCCCAGGGCACGCCCATTACTATCCGGGCCAGTGGCCCGGACGAATCAGAGGCTATCCAGGCCCTCAAACAATTGATCGAGAGCAACTTCGGTGAGCCTGAGTAGGGCTTATGGCTGTATGCCCCTCATCCCCCGGGGCCATATAATAGCCGATATGCGGCGTACTGCCTGTAAATCTCTCGCACGAAAGCCTGCGCTTGTTCGGCAGGCAATTCCTCGTAGAACAAGTCCCGATCAAACGGTGTGAACGCCTCGCTCCAACGCCTGGCGTTGCTCAGACCCGCATTGTAGGCTACCAGGGCCCGGAAAGGATCATCCTCAAATGCCTGCAGCGCCGTCACCAGATAGTACATGCCATAACTCACGCTGATGACGGGGCGATAGAGATCGCGAGTGGTGAAGCCTTTTTCTCCTAATTGCCGCGCAATCCATTCGCCAGTGGCAGGCATGACTTGGGTCAGGCCAATAGCGCCAGAAGACGATTTCGCCTCTGGATCAAAACGGCTTTCCTGGCGCATCAGCGCGTAGAAGAGCAGGGGGTCCACCCCAGCCGCTGCTGTCTTAGGCAGCACCAGATCCGCGAAAGGCGTTGGATACGCCAGTTCGAGCAGGAAACGCGGCGGGGTTTGATCTCGCGGGGTCAGTTGGAGTAACCGTTCTGCGGCCGACGTGGAGAGGCGGTAGAGTTCTCGCTCGTCGAAGTAAAGGGCCAGGGAGTAGAGGGTTCGTGGCTGCGACCAGGCACTGGCAAGCACCGTCCGGTACTCCTCAATCGCCTCATCGCGCAAGCCGACCCTCAGCAATGCCTCGGCGCGGCGGAAGGCTGGTGTGGCCACGACGTCTGACGGCAGATCGCCCCATTTCTCTTCCCCGACACCCAGCCAGGACGCAAGCCATGCCTCGGCCTCGTCGCGTTGCCCACGTCGCTGGTATGCAGAGGGGGCGGAAGATGGCTCGAGCGGTGTTCCCACCCACACAGATCCCTGGAGTTCATCCTTCGCCCGCCGGCCATAGTGCCCCTCCGAGTCAGCAGCCACCGCCTCCATCCAATATGCCTCCGCGTCCTCGCGCTCTCCCGCTCCCAATGCTGCCTTGCCCAACCAGAAGAGCAAGCGCGCTTTCTCGGAGTCTGTCGGAGCGTGGGACAGGGCCTGCTGCCATATACTCATCGCCTGGGGCCAGTCGCTGGCAGTATAGGCGCACATCCCATCGCGGAACCAAGCCTCGGCTACGTGCGCTCCTTCGGGGTAAGCGCGGATGAGATCGCGATAGGCTTCCTGCGCGCCCACACAATCGCTCGCCAATGCCGCCGCCCGCCACAAGGCATCCTCGGCTTGTGGATGGGCAGGATAGAGGGCAGCAAAGTGACGGTAGGCCCGCACTGCGTCTTCGGTCCGGCCCATAGTGGCCAGTGTTCGTGCCTTTTCCAGCCATCCCTGGGGGACCAATTCGTTGCGCGGGTGGGTCTCGATAAGGTAGTCGAATTCTCGCAACGCCTTTTCATACTCCCCGCGACGGAAGAACGAGAGGCCGGCGTAGTAATGCGCGTCGCCCAGGTGCCCAGCTAGGTCCGCCCAAATGTAGCGGCGCAGTGCCGCTATCGCCTCGTCGTATTGGCCAGCGTGGTAATAGACGATCCCCTGGGTGAGGTCACCGGGCAGTCGGGCGTTTCTGGCGACGAGTTCCTGTAGCGAGGTGTAGGCCGCCCAGGTATCGGGATAATTCTCCATGATATCCAACCACCGTTTGAAGGCGCTATCGGTCTGGCCTGACTCATACTCCGCCAGGCCGATCTTGTAACTGATAGAGGCCCGATAAGGGACCCTGCGCGCCTCCGCGAGGATAGCGTTGTAAGCAGCGATAGCGTCACTGTATCGTTCCAGCCGCCGCAGGGCATCGCCCATATTCTCCAGGACTAAGACGCGAAGAGATAGAGGGGCATCGGCTTTTGCAGCCAAGGCGTAAGCATCCATGGCAGCGGCATCGTCGCCGCCTTTGATCAGGGCATCACCGAGGCGGGAGTACAGGTAGGCAGCGATGTCTGGCTCTAAGGGCAAGGCACTAGTCCAGGCCCCTGCCGCCTCCAGCCACTGACCAAGGCTCTCATAAGTACGAGCGAGCGTCACCAGTGCGCGGGACAGCGAGGTACTGGACGGATAGTGTGCCACAAAGCCCTGTAAAGTCTCCACAGCCCGCGGGTAGTCTCCGGCCCTGAAGAAAGCGAGGCCCAAGTGGAGCCATGCCCGTTCCTGCACGACATCAGAAGCGGTGGTCAGCAGAGTCTGGTACTGCGCAATAGCCTCGGCGTATTCTCCATTTGTTAGCAGGCGGTCAGCGGCGGCCAAGCGCTCACCAGGCGTTGGCGTTATGGTGGGGGTGGGGGTTGGCGCTAACTCAGTGGGGTAGGGGGCTATAGTGGGATGGGTAGAAGGCGACAGATTAGGGGTCGCCGCACAACTCTCGCCAAGCGCTATTGCCAAGGCCAGTAGTAAGACAAGTCGCCATTTCGAATACACCAGCACCTCAAGACTCCCAGCATCTTTTCTTTTATGACGTCAGTAGGGGAGTGGAGTTCCGTCTGAATTCGAGGGGAATTTGCCCCTGAAAAGGCCCTAAATAAACTTCGCACTATATATCTTATGTTAATATATGGCCGTTCAGTTGACATAACCAAGAATAGGGGTTTTTCTCTTGCAGGCCGGTGCCATGTCTGTATTTGCGGGTATTGCGCGTTCCTCTCCGGGTCTGCGCTGGCGAAATGTATTGCCGCAGCGCACATTCTAGCCCCAATCCGTCCTGCATCTGAGAGTGTATCGCTCGCAGCCTTAGGATTCGGCTTTTCGTTATGTCAATTACGAGCGGGCCTTGTGTTTTCATCTGGAACCATTATAATGTAATTATGCGCTACAAAGTCATCCCTGAAGATTTCGTCGTGGAGTCGCTGCTACAGCGGTCTCCTCTGTCACAGGGGCGCTACTCCGTGTATCGGGTGCAGAAGCGAGGCGTCACCACCCTGCACGCACAGCGCCACATGGCGGCGCGTTTGGGCATCCGCCACTCGGCGGTGGTCTTCCCTGCCCTCAAAGACAAGGACGCTGTCGCCATCCAGTATGCCTGTGTCCGCGGTTCTGGCCCTGCCCGACTGGACGGGCCTGGCTACACCGCTACCCTCGTCGGATACTCTGACGAGCGGCTACAGCCTCGCCACCTAAGGGGTAATCGTTTCACGGTGGTCTTGCGCGATCTCTCGTCATCAGAGGCGGCACATATCCAGCGCCGCGCCGCCGAGATATCCCAGTGCGGCCTGCCCAACTATTATGATGAACAGCGTTTCGGCTCCTACGCGCCCGAGTTCGGCTTCATCGGCAAACTCATCTTGCAGCGCGACGCCGAGAGCGCTCTTCGCGCCTACCTGAGCCAACCCTTCACCGGCGACCCGCCGCGCGATGCGGCCTTCAAAGCCCTCGTCCAGACGCGCTGGGGTGACTGGTCAGCGCTCTTCGAGGCAGCGCCAAAGCCCTCCAATGCCCGCAGCATACTCACCTACCTAACAGATCATCCTCAGGACATCCGTCACGCGCTCAACCTGATCCCAGCCCGCCTGCTTTCGCTGTACCTGGTGGCCTACCAGAGTTATCTCTGGAACCGGGTGGCCGGCCGCTATCTCGGTGGGCTCCTGCCCACGACACGCGCTCTCGCGGTGCTGGGAGAGCATTTGCCCCTCTACGAGACGCTGCCAGAGGACTTGGCCACACAACTCCGGGACGTTCAGATACCCCTCTTGCATCATCGCGCTGTTTTCTCCGAGGCCCGAGTGGCAGCCTTGGTGAGCGCGGTCCTGTCCGAGGAGGGACTGACCCTGCGCGATTTCAAGGCGCGGATTCTCCAGAAAGCGTATCTACCTGCCGGCTCCCGTGCACTGCTGGTCTTCCCTGCCCAACTCTCCGTGACTGAGGCGCAGCCCGATGACCTATTTTCAGGCAGGAGCAAGATGACGGTGAGTTTCTCTTTGCCGCGTGGAAGTTACGCCACACTGCTGATACAGGCCCTGGGAGCCTGAAAATCCGCTATGACAAGCCCCCAAAATGGATTTGTTATGTCGAATTACCCCCCTACCCCGCCCAATCGAGACGTACGAAGGTATATTTCAGACGCTACAGACCCGCTGGATCGCGGCTTCGCGAACCCGATGCACGAGCCATTGGTTTTCACCGACCGTCTGGCCCGGCTGCCCGCTTGGGTGAGCCTGGCGCTGCTATTGATCCTCTTGGCGGCCTTGGGAGCGCTGGGACGGCGCATAGGAGATGGCAGGGCGACCATCCTCGTGCTGGCCTACGTCACCTTCGCCTTGGCCGATTGGCTCCTACTGGCCGCACTGCCCCGCCTTGGGCTCTCCTTCGGTCCTCCAGTGCCCACGCTGTGGGCGCTCTGGGCCTTGCGCCTGCTCATAGCGCTGATCCCTCTACTGATTGCACCAGCCAGCGCTCTGACCATCGGCATTTCCCTGCTCTGCCAGGCGGTCCTGTTCGCGCTCTCCATCTACGCCCTGGCGGTGGAACCCTCTCGGGTGACGGTAACCCACCTGGCCCTGACCAACCCGCACGCGGCGGCCAACGCCCGGCCCTTGCGCATCGCCCACATCACCGACATCCACATGGAGCGCCTCACCCGCCGCGAGCGCCAGGTGGTGCGTCTGGTGAACGATTGGCAGCCCGACCTCATCCTGATGACGGGCGATTTCCTCAACCTATCCAACGTCGGTGACGAGCGGGCCATCGCCGACGTGCGGGAGATGCTCGGATGTATGCGCTCTGTCTGCGGCACGATCTACGCGGTGCGCGGCACTTCGCCCGTGGACCCAGAATGGGTAATGCCTCCCATAGTCGAGGGGATGGCGCTGCGAGTGTTAGAGAGGGAGGTAGCCGACATCGAGTTGGGCGGACATCGCCTCTGCCTCCTCGGCCTGCCCTGCCTGCGCAACCTGCCCGTGGATGGCCAGAGACTGCGGGACCTGATGGAGCACGTGTCCCGGGGGGCGTTCACTATCCTATTATACCACATGCCCGATCTGATGCCCCTCGCCGCCCGCCTGGGGGTTGACCTCTACTTGGCCGGACACACCCATGGCGGCCAGGTGCGTCTACCGATCATCGGCGCGCTGGCCACCAGTTCCCAGTATGGCAGGCGCTACCAGATGGGCCTGTACCGCGAGGGAGGGACGACGCTGTACGTCTCCCGAGGCCTGGGGATGGAGGGCATGGGCGCGCCACGCATCCGCTTCCTGGCCCCGCCGGAGATCCTCTTCATCACCCTCCATCCGGGTTGATTTACCACCAAGACCCAAAGACACAAAGAACACAAGGTCTCTCTATTTTACCCTTCGTGACTTCGTGTCTTCGTGGTTAAGGTCGTCCAGCACCGCTTGTAACAGGGCCCCGAATTCAGCCAAGATCATGGCCGTGGCCCCCCAGACCCTGTGCCCGCTGACGTGGTAGTACGGGATGGTCAGCGATATGCCCTCGATCACCCGTGTCTCGACGGCGCGGGCAGAACGGTCCAGGAGCAACGACAGGGGCATCTCGATGACCTCGGCCACCTCGATGGGGTCGGGGCGGAAGGTTGGCCGCCGGGGGATGTGGCCCACGTAGGGGTAGATGCAGAAGCGGCTGACGGGCACGTAGAGCGGGGTCAGAGAGCCCAGGATCTCCACTCGGCGAGCCAATATCCCCAGTTCCTCCGTCGTCTCCCGCCGGGCCGTCTCCTCGAATGAGGCATCGCCTGGCTCGCGTGCGCCGCCGGGCAGCGAGATCTGTCCTTTGTGGGCGAAGACGTTCTCCGTGCGCCGCGTGAGGGGGAAGCACAGTTCGCCGCCCTGAGGATATAGCAGGATCAGGACTGCCGCCTCGTTGGGACAGGGGTTCGGCAACTCCGCACGGTCGCCGGGACGTGGCTGGACGGCCATTTCGACCTGGGCGGCGCGTCCGGGGAGCGGCAAGGAGAGCGCTCGGCGCACCAGGTCGAGGGTGAGTGGGGATGCACTGCCCTGCTTGGGATGAGGTCGGCGAATATGGGTGTTCATTATGTCAATTTACGCCCCGACCATGTGAAGTCTCACAGCCCTCTAATAGGACGCGCTTGGCATCGCTCAATTCGGTCATCCTGAGACCCCCTTCTCGTTGCCCGGGCTTCCCAATTTTCGCTTATTATACCATCCCACACCACAAAGACACAAAGCCCACCCCGCCCTATCAGCGGATGACCTCCGGCATAGCGGATTAGCGGATACGCCGCCCCCATCCATCCGCTAATCCGCTACCTATCCGCTGACAGGCCTATCATCGCCGTCTGGAGACGGCTCCCACGGGTCATTCTCACTTGCCAATCTGCCGCCTTCGCGTTACAATCTCATTGCACAGGGAGGGCAGAGATGTTGCGACCAAAAGCCCGCATCAGGCGTTTCGATGTCTTCGCCGAGTACAATCGGCTGAAAGCGCTGGAAGACGGCATGGCCGAAGACGAAGCCAAGGGCTATGCCCTGTGGCTGGCCAAGATCGTTGCCGCGCGGCGCTTCTCCTCCGCCCTGACCGAAACCCGCAGGCCCCGCGAACTGCGAGAGGCAGTGCCGGTGGAAAGGGGCGAGGAGCCCAAGCGCAAGTTCCGCTCTCTCAGCGGGATCGAGCAGACCGACGCCCTATTCGAAAAGGAGATCGTGCAGCGCATGGGCCCGGATTTCTACGAGAACGTGTTCGCCCCCGCCATTCGCGAAGCCTTCGCCCACCGCCGCAGTTACGTCAGCATCCGCGACAGCATTCGCAAGGATTGGGTGCCCTGAGGAGGGAGATGGGTAAGAGAACGGCCAGCGAAACGAGAGAACGTTGGGTGGCCGCCCTCCTGTGGGGCGGAGTGGGCATCATCGCCCAGTACACGGCGCTCTTCCTGACCATCGTCCAGCGCATCCAGGTCGAGTTCGAGAACCAGGCCCCGGTCATATCCGTAACACCGTCGGGCCCCATTGCGCTGACTTGGGGGGCAGCGCT
This sequence comes from Chloroflexota bacterium, assembly GCA_014360825.1. Taxonomy (NCBI): domain Bacteria; kingdom Bacillati; phylum Chloroflexota; species Chloroflexota bacterium. Next base: position 149,911 of record JACIWT010000004.1, read on the forward strand.
GGCCGCAGTGTGGGCTGGCACGTTCGCCTTCGGGATGCTGGTGGTGGCGGCTTACGTGGCGGAGCGACGACCGTCAAGGGTACAATGGCTGGCAGGGGCAATGGCCGCACTGGCCATGGCGGTGATCGCCGCCCTGGCCGAACCGACCTGGGGGTTGGTGATCCTGGCCGACGCCCTGGTCTTGGCCTGGGTTCTCCGTGGGAAGGGCGCCCCAGGTGTGAAGGGAAGCCCCGCGGAGAAATAAAGAAGCGGCCGTTGTGGTCGGCCGCTTCGCACAGGGCAACGTCATCCGACTCAGCGCATAGAGCGCCCCCGCGCACAGGCCACGCACAGTGTTGTATCAGGCAAGATCTCCAGGCGTTCTGGTTCAATGGGCTGGCCGCAACGTTCGCAAATGCCGTAGCGATCCCGCTCCAGTTTCTGCAAAGCCTCACGGATGGACTCGATCCTTTGGCGCGCCCGTTCCCGCAAGGCCAGATTGAATTCCCAATCGTATATGGCCGGATCGCCCAAGCCCGGTCCGTAATCCGCCTTATGCTCCAGTCGCTTTTCGATTATCTCCAGTTCAGCCAGTGCTTCCTGGAGTTCTTTTTCCAGTTTCGCTCTGATCTCAGCACTCATCTCGATCATCACCGCTCCCAAGGGACGAACAACTCGGTGGGAAGATGAAATCCGATCTCACAACACACTTGCCGCTGAGGATACGGGATGCACAGAGGCATAGGATTGCGGTTTCGGCGTCCCCTATGGTTTAATCAGCCCTCGTTCCTCATCGGCAGCCAGGCTTTTCCACAGGCTCTCGTTTTCATCAGGCGGGGTTACGGGTATCTCCTCCGTCGCCTCGGCGGGCGCGTTGGCGGCAGGTTGGACTTCCTCGGAGGACGATACCAGAACGGTCTCGACGCCCGTTTCCTTCGGCTCGGCTTCCCCTGTGCTTCCCGACGCAACGATAGCGCTGGCGGGTGCACTCGCCTCCTCCTCTTCTTGCCGAGCCAGCCATTCTTCCCGCTCTTCATCGGTCACGCGTCTCAGGCTCAGACCAATGCGCCGGCGGCGGGCATCCACCTTGATCACACGGAACAGGTGTCGCTCCCCCTCGGCGATGACCCGGCGCGGATCGGCTGGGGGCTTGTTGGCTAGTTCGGAGACGTGGACCAGGCCCTCAATGCCCTCCTCCAACTCCACAAAGGCCCCGAAATCCACCACCCTGCTGACGGTGCCCTCCACCAACTGGTCCACCCAGTAGTTGTCTTCCGCGAACAGCCAGGGATCTGGGCGCAGGCGCTTCAGGCTCAGGGCGATGCGGTTGTGCTCTCGGTCCACCCGCAGCACATGGGCCTCCAATTCATCGCCGACCTTGACCAGTTTCCGCGGGTTCTGGACCTGGCCCCAAGAGAGTTCGGAGATGTGGATCAGGCCATCCGCCCCGCCAAGGTCCACAAAGACCCCGAAATCGGCGATGCTGCTCACCCGGCCCCGCACCGTGCTGCCCTCCTGAAGGCTGTTCAATAATTGCTCCCGCCGGATGGCACGCCACTCTCGCATTGCCAGGCGCACCGAGAAGACCAAGCGCCTGTGTTCGCGGTCCACCTCAATGACTTTCAGGGGCAGTTTCTGGCCCACCAGTTTTGCCATGCGCTCCTCGCGCTGGGCAGGGCTCAGACTACGCGGCATATTCGCGAGATGAGAGGCGGGGACAAAGCCGCGTATCCTCCCGAAGGGCACGATAAGCCCACCACGGTTGTACCCTGTCACCTGGCCCTCCCAAATCCCCCGGGACGAGGCCAGCTCTTCGGCTCGGATCCAGTCCTGCTCCATCCACCCGCGATGCAAAGAGACGATGAGGTTGCCTTCGTGATCTCGCGGTCGGAGCACATACACCGGCACCACATCACCTGGGTGAATGCCGGCCAAAACCTTTTTGTCCACCCTCTGTAGGTCGTTGGCAGGTACCAGGCCCTCGCGCTTGAGCCCCAAATCCACGATCATGCCATCGGGATTCATAGCCAACACCGTCCCGCGCCGGAGTTCCCCTCGCCGTGGACCCTGATAGTCGTACTCTCCGGCCAGCGCTTGCTCCATGCTATGGCTGTTCTCTTTTGCGACCTCCTGCTCCGAGGACTGTTCTGGCACTGAGATTGGGACACTCTCTTCTGCGCTTAGCGAGACTCGTCCGACGTGTTCAGCACCTCCTGTTATCGCAGGCGCCTCTGGCGCTTGCTCCTGCGGCTGCGTTTCGGGCGCAGCGCTTCCGGCTACATATTCCATAAAGCCTCCACTATAGCGGGATGAATCCCACCCATATCGGTGGTGATGAGTGCGACCTTTTCACAACACAAAACTCGGTGCCCTGCCCGGCACAAAAGCCGATGGGAACCGAGTCTCACCATTCGAACTGATGCAACGGATAAGCGCAAAAAGTGCAGCCCGTGTCCCAGCCGTTCTTGGACGGTAAGCGGCAGGACGTACTATGCCCCACAACGCGGCCCTGACCTCAAGACTATAAGGTCGGCCCCGAGATATGAGATTACCCTGTGATTATTCTACACCAATCCAGGGGAATTGTCAACAAAGTTGTGCGGAGTGCGGACATTTACGTTCAGGGCCGAGCATGAGGTTGGGCTCTCCTGCAAAGGGGTCTAATGGGACTCGCTGCGGGGCGCAGCAACGGATGCGCGAATGACCAATTCTGTGGGCAAGGTGCGGCGCTCGCTGGTCAGTTCGCCCCACAGGACTTTGACCAGCAATTCGGCCGCCTGTTCGCCCTTGTCCACAATAGGTTGGCGCACCGTGGTCAACGGAGGGGTAGCGCACCCGGCTTCTGGAATGTCATCGTAGCCGATCACGGAGAGGTCCCTTGGCACTTCCAGACCGTACTGCTGAGCAGCGCCCATCACTCCCAAGGCAATGATGTCGCTCATGGCGATGATGACAGTGGGTGGCGACGGCGCTTGCCATAGGCGATGGAAAACTTCTGCCCCGCCCTCGATGCTGTTTTCACACTCCACTATTTGGACCTCCGAGTGGTCGAGGGACAAACCAACAGTTGCCAGCGCCTCTGAGTAGCCCGCTAAGCGCCAGCGAAGTGTACCAGTGTACTCGTGCCATCCCCCTTCTTTGCCTGACTCAAATGCGGCAATGGCAATGCGCCGATGCCCACAGTGAAGGGCATACATCATAGCCGCCCGCGCACCCTGGTAGTCCTCGATATTGATGCCGGGTACCCCATCCAGCGGCTCGCTATCCACCATCACAAAGGGCACGTGCCGCTGGCGAAGGATGTTCACGACCGGGTCTTGAGGTTCCAGGCCCAGGACCACGAACCCATCCGCAATGGCGTGATCCACCGCCTTGAGCATCGAACCCTCGACTGGGGGAATCAGCATCAGCGACAAGGCTTCCTGATCACAAGTCCGCCCAATTCCACGTATGAACTGGATGAAGAAAGGGTTTTCCAGAATCGTGGGAATATCTTGGGGCAGAAGTAACCCCAATACTCCAGCCCGCCCGATGTTCAGGCTGCGCGCGATCGGGTGGGGAGCGTATCCTAATTCCTTCGCCACTGCTAAGATCTTCTGAACCGTAGCCTCCGAAAGGCGCGAAGGGTCATTGAAGGCGAAGGAGACGGCAGTCTTCGAAACACCGGCTCGTTCGGCAACATCTTTGATCGTCACTCGGGCCATTTATCTCTCCTGAGAACAACCGTAAACATACGCGCGGTCGACGGTCGTATTTTACTCCGTTTCGCCCACTAAGACCAGGGCAGAGCGCCCCCCGATCTCAATAGGCTCTGTGCTCTGATAAACCCTGCCGGACAGTTCATCACGCCACACGGGCTTGGCACACCAATACTCCTCCGGCAGCCGAAAAGCCTGGGCCATGGCTCCCCGGTTGACACACACAACAACCCGATCAGTCTCCAACCCCCGTTCAAAGGCGTATACGTCATCTGAGGCATACACGGTGCGGATAGTTCCCCGACGCAGAGCGGGGTGCGCCTTGCGGATGCGGATCAGGTGGCGATGCCACCCCAGTAGTTCCCCATCCTGCGCCGCAGGGTCCCATACCATTGGGCGACGGCAGTCAGGATCGTTCTCCCCGGTCATCCCCACCTCGTCCCCGTAGTAGATCATCGGGACGCCAATGTAGGTGAAGAGGAAGGTGGTCGCCGCCCTGAAGCGCTCCTTATCACCCTGACATAAGGTGAGGAAGCGGGGCGTATCGTGACTCCCCAGCAGGTTCAGCATCGTATAGGCTGTCTCTCCCGGATGCTCCGCCCGCAGAGCGGCCAGTTCGCGGTCGAAAGCCGGGCCATCCAACTTCCCACGCAGGAAGAAATCCAGGATGAGGTCGCGCAGGCGATAGTTCATCGCCCCATCACACTCATCTCCCTGGAGCCAATCCGTCGCCTGCTGCCAGATCTCGGCCACAATGTACAATTCTGGGTTGATCTCTTTCACCGCCCGACGAAACCCCTTCCAGAAGCGGTGGTTCATCAAGAACGGGACATCTAATCGCCAACCATCAATCCCTTCGCGGGTCCAGTGTCGTGCCACGTCATATAAATAGTGACGGACCTCCGGATTATGGACATTCAGTTTCACCAGGTAATCGGCGTTTTCGAAGGTGGCGTAGTTTGGCGTTGGCTTCTTGGTAACCGGGAGGTCCTCGATGTAGAACCAGTTCACATACGGTGATGCTTCGCCCCGCTCGACCACGTCCCGAAAGGCCCAGAATCCCTCCCCCACATGGTTGAAGACTGCGTCCAACACGATCCGAATGCTCCGCCGGTGGGCCTCTCGGAGGAGTCGCCGGAAGGTCTCCAGGTCTCCAAAATGGGGGTCAATGCGATAGTAGTCCACCGTGTCGTATTTGTGGTTCGTATTGGCAGCGAAGATGGGTGTCAGATAGAGGGCATTGATGCCCAACGTTTCCAGGTACTCCAATCCATTGATGATCCCCTGCAAATCGCCGCCGAAGAAATTCGTCCGGGTCGGGATTCCGCCCCACGGTTCGACACCGGGCGGGTCGTTGCTGGGGTCACCGTTGGCGAAGCGCTCGGGGAAGATCTCGTAGAAAACAGCGTCTTTGACCCAGTCTGGGATTGGATATGTCATGGTTCACCTGAACACCTATTATGATGATATGTTACCCTGCCAATAGCAAAACGCAAGGGCGATTCTCTACATTCCCCTCGTTAACCTTTCATGCCACCCAAAGTCATCCCGGCCTCCATCTGCTGATGAGATAGCACAAACAACAGGATCATCGGCAGGCTGTATATGAGGGACATCGCTGCAAAGCGGTTCCATGGCGTTTCCCACCGGACTTGGAGGGTAACAAGGCCTACGGGTAGAGTGAAATGCTCTGGTCCCAAAAGCGTCCCTGCGATAACCCATTCACTCCAGGTGAAGATGGAGATGAAAATGATGGCAACGAGAATTCCAGGTCTTGCTATCGGTACGATGACATAACGCAAGTTCTGGATGAATGAGGCCCCATCGAGAAATGCTGCTTCATCAAAATCCCGCGGCAAGGAGTCGAAGTATGTTTTCAGGTACCAGGTGACGAAGGGCACATTGCTGGCCGCGTAAATCAAGCCCACAACCGCTAACGAGTCTATCAATCCGAGACGAACTAATAATAGATAAAGTCCTATCAAGCCCACTACACTCATGCCACTCATGAACTGCGCCAGAACAAAGTAGGAGTAAAGAAGACTTTCCTTTCCATAAAACTTGAATCTCGAAAAACCATAAGCCGCTGGGACCGTTACTACCAGTGAAGAGACAAGCGTTATGGCATAAACGATCAGGCTGTTTTTCGCGTAAAGCCAGAATTTGGACTCCAGGAAAACCCATCGAAACGCATCTAATGTTGCCTGAGCAGGGATGATCCTGGTCTCGGTTGTGTACAAAGTCGAATAAGGTCTGACTGAGGACGAGATTATCCAAACGAGTGGGTAGAGTAATACGAATAAAATCAGAATCGCGATCGCTGTGAAGCCCGCGCTGAGCACTTTGCGCCTGATTCCACCCATTTTCACGCCTCTTCGGTCAGCCTGGATGTCTTGGAAAAGAGGACCACCAATATGATCAAAATGCCGAAAACGAGCACCATAAAGGCTGCCGCATAGCCGTAGCGTCCCAAGTCAAATGCTCGCTTATATCCGTGAACCAAGAGGAATTCATTGCTCCCCGCTGGACCCCCTTTGTTCATCAGGAATGGAACTCCAAAAATCATATAGGAAGCAATGGTTGTCATTAGCGTTGCCCATAGAAAAGGTCTCTTGATCAGCGGCAGGGTAATATACCGGAATGTATCCCATGAACTGGCTCCGTCCACGATAGCCGACTCATAAAGGTCAGGGGGGATGCTTTGTATCGCGGCTAACGTGACCGTCATCATGAATGGGTAAGCCAGGTAGGTTTCTACCACGTTGTAGGCGAAAAAGGCGTTCCGCGCATCATTCAGCCAATTCACCGCTGGTAAACTCATGGACCGGAGCACCTGATTGATCACCCCGAAATCCTGATTAAACATGCCCCTCCAGATCAGGACCAGGAAAAACCAAGGCACAGCCCATGGGGTGAGGAAAAAAGGACGGAGTACCCGCTGCAACTTCAGGTAAGGAGAGCTAAGCAAGCTGGCAAAAAAGAGGCCTGCAAGAACCTTTAGAGAGACGCTCGTGAGCATGAAGAGAAAAGTTCTCAATAAAGGAGAGAAGAACTTGCCTTCAACAAGCAACTTCCGGTAATTGTCCAAACCTATTGATTCATACCCGCTCACAAAGTTGAAGAAGTTTGCGTTTGTGGTGGACAATCGTATCGAATAAGCAATCGGGTACAGGAAGAAAAACAGGAAGAACGCCAGACCGGGCAGAACGAGCAAATAGGCTGTTCTCGTGCGCCAGATTGGCGATCCCCCACGCTTCTGAAAGGACATTTTTCCCTTCCATCCTATTTACTCAGGATAGATAACCAATTGTGCCAAACTCTGACGAAATCTGCAAAACTACGGTAACCGACGAACGGTTTGCTCAGACCCTTCCGTTGCCCTAAAGCCGCCCAAGGCTGAACATGTGTTCAGCCTTGGGCGCTGAAAGTCACGGCGATAATGTTGAGTGCACCTTATTTGCCCTCGGTCGCTGCGCAACACAGGCTATTGTATTTCCTTTATCGCTTCTAAGATCTCCGCTTGCGCATCGTCCAAGGCTTTGTCTACTGGCTTGGCCCCCGTGAATATCGCTCGGAGAGCCTCGTCGAACGGCCCCCACACAGCCACCATCTCTGGGCTTGATGACATGGGCCTACCGAGCGCTACCTGCTGCGCAAACCCGCTGATGATCGGGTCCTCCTGTATTTCGGGGAGCACCAGTGCCTCCTTGAGAACCGGGATGTAACCCAGTTGGGTAGCCCTTTGCAGAATGCGCTCCCTGCTTGTCGTCGCCCAGACCATGAAGGTAAACGCTGCTTCTTTGTCTCTGACACCCTTGGTCATGTAGATGCTTTTTACCCCCATATATGGTTCTGGCTTTCTGCCGATCTCGGAGATCTCTGGCAGCGGGGCGATCCCGAAGTCAATGCCCGCATCTCTCCACGAACCAGTCATCCATGGGCCATTGACGGCGAAGGGCGCTTTTTTCTCCGTGAACAACACCACTTGCGGGTCCCAAGACGGGTCATCCGACATATAGGGCTTAAACGTCTTCAGCATCCACTCCATTGCCATCTTCGTCCCGGGGCTATTGACACCCAGGGTTTTTGTTGCATCGTCCCAGAGCCAACCCCCGTATGCGTGTATGAATCCGGAGGCTAGGAATGGCACCATGGGGAAACTGATCCCATAATATCCTTGTGCTTTGAACTCCGCCATGAGGGCCACCAATTCGTCCGTCGTCTTAGGCACCGGTCGCGAACCCAGTAGATCCTTGTTCCAGGCAAAAGCGCCTGCCTCTGCGGATATTGGTAGAGTGTAGAGTCTCCCCTCGTATTGGCCTGCTTTGAACGCTGATTCGACGAACTGCTCTTCGAGTTTTACAGTTACGAGGTCATCGATCGGTTCGAGGAGCCCCGCTTTTACGAAGGTTCCTATCCAGTCATGGTTCCATTCAAAAAGGTCAGGCCCTGTTCCGGCAGGAATTGCCACCAGGAGCTTCTCCTTGAATGGCTCCGGAGCCAACTCGTATTTGACCTCGATGTCCGGATACAGTTTGTTGAACTCTGTTTGAATGAGGTTTTCGGTAATTCTCGCCACAGGCTCTGCATCCCCATGCCAAACCACTACGACTCGCTTTGCTGGTGTGGGGGTTGGCGGCGGTACGGTGGGTGGTGGTACGGTTGGGGGCAGCACAGTCGGTGGTGGCGGTGCCGGCGTGGGCGTGGCCGCAGGCGCACATCCTGCCAGAACTAGCGCGAACAGCACGCTTATCACCATCAGTTTTCTGACTTTCATCGCTTCTCCTCCCCACTTGGATTCATTCGTGATACTCTTTCCCCTGCCCTCATAAGGGCATTCCCAACTGAAAGCCATTGGCATTATGTAAAATCTCGCGACCACCCCCTCTCATCCCTTAACAGCAGACTCCGGATACTAGACAAAATCCGCATCGCGTGGTTGCCCAGCCTGACGCAGAACCCAAGGCTCAAGACGATTGTTGAACCGATTTACTAAATCGGTTTAATTATACCACGTTTCGGCTTATTTGTCAAGACCCTTGGGCCAAATTTCCCCAGGGGACGAAAACGCGATGGCATGCATCTTGGGTGTGGTTCAGAATCTCCACCGCTGAGCACGTCGAGAGCGCAGAGAATTTTGTTTTTTGGCTGCCTTTCTTAGGAAAAAGACTATCCCGGCATATTGTCAAAATCGCCCCAAGCCTTTATAATGGGTGGCTACGGAGAGAGTGTCTGAGGGAACGATCCGTCATCCCGCTGAGGAGGGCGCGATATGCTAAGGCTGCACGTGTTCGATACCGGCTGGGTGACCGTAAAGGAGAAATACCTTTTCGTAGGCGGGGGAGAAAAGGAACGCAGGTTGCCGGTGTTAGCCTTTGTCATCGAACACCCCGCCGGCCTGGTGGTCTTCGATACCGGCCTCAGTAGCCAGGTCGCCCACAACCCGGCCTCCTACCTGGGCCCTCTCTACAACCGCCTCCTCCCCTTCCGTTCCCTGCCGGACATGGACCTGCCCAGCCAGATGCGACAGCGTGGCCTCGCCCCCGAGAATGTCCGCACCGTCATCCTCTCCCACTTGCATTTCGATCACACCGGTGGGTTGCGGGCTTTCCAGAACGCGGAGGTGAAAGTTTCGGAAGTGGAGTGGACAGCCGCCCAGGGCCGGCTGACCTTCGTCAGGGGTTACAAGAAGCAAGAGTACGCCGGCTTGCCCATCCAGCCCATCGTTTACGGCGGAAGCCCCGACGCGGACAGCCGCTCGTCCTACGATGTGATGGGCGATGGCCAGATCGTGCTGGTGCCCACCTACGGCCACACCCGCGGCCATCAATCCCTTTTGCTGGACTTGGATTCTGGCCTGGTTTTACTGGCTGGCGACGCGGTCTATTGCGCGGAGAATTACACCAAACCCGCCGCCCAGCCCATGGCCGACCACGGCACCGCCGGCTGGCAGAGCGTGGTCAACATCCGGGGGCTCTGGCGCGCCCACCCCGACATACTCATCCTGCCCGCCCACGATGCCTTGAGCCTGCAGAATCCCAGGCCGGATATCCTCGTCGGCCCACAATGGCAATGGGCCTAAGCCCCCAGCCGAGGCTTGCACAGGATTTCCATCACCCTCAGGTCGAAGAAACTCTGGGCGTTGGCAGGCTGGAGCACCAGCGCCGTATCGGCCCCTCGTCCGGTCCCGGCGATGGCGATGCACGGCTCGCCCGTGCGCACCAAACCCGCATCGGCTGCCATCAGGGCGATCTCCACGCACACTTTCGTGCCCTCGCCGAAGATGCGCAACGTGTTGGCCACGATCTCCTCGAGTTCGTAGGTGCCCCACTTCTTGCGCACCGCTCGCCCCACACCCCCGAAGGCGTGCTGACAGGTGAGGATCTTCGCCCCCAGGGCCTCGATGCGCGCCCGGTTCTCCGGCGTCAGTTCCTGGGCGTTGGGCGCAGCAAAGCCCGTGGAGTGTGTAACTACCACCAGATCATATCCGGTGAATAGTTCTGCCGCCGCCACCCCGGTATCCCCGAAAGTGGAAGCAACCAGGATGGAGCGGATGCCCAGTTCGTCGGCGCGGCGTTTGGCGATTTGCAAGACGGCGTCGGTATTGCCGCGCCCTGGTTTCGCAAAGTAGGTGCCTGGCACTGTAATGTCGCTCATCGCTCTCCTCAGAATAGTTCTAATTGGATGGGTTCTCCGGTATCGTGATGGCGGAAGAGCCTGGAGATGGTTCCCTTCCGGCTCATCCCTCCCAAGCCATTGATGGTCTCCTTCACGGCGTGAACGCAGGCCGGCAACTCCCTCTCTATCTGCGCCGACCCGAAGCGCAGCACGGCCCAGCCCTTGCTCGTCAGGTAGTTGTTGCGGGCGTTGTCCTGCGGGATGCGCTCGGGGTCCGCGTGCCAGGTGTCGCCGTCGCATTCCACGTCAATCCGGCCCCGCTCACAGAAGACGGCGAAATCCAGGCAGTAGGCTTCTTGTCCCTCGCCGATGTAGTACTGCCGCTCGGCTTCGATCTCCGCCTGCTTGAGCGCGTACCAGAGGGTATCTTCGAGAGGGCTCTCGTCGAAGAGGTCGTTGATTTCCTCGGCGCGCAGCAATTTGGGGAGCGTGGTGGGGATGAAGGTGATGCGTCGCCAGCGCTTGCTGACGATGGGGCGCGGCAGGCGCATCAGTGGGCCGATATCCACCCGGTAGTACCAATCATCGGCGCGGGGGTGGTCCCTCTCCTCGGGCAAAAGGTCGGCGCGGCGGACGGTGGCGTAGCGTCGGACCCGGGCGTAGTAGTTCACCGCCCATTTCTCGGGCCCGAAGACCTTGGTCTGGTAGAAGGCGAGGTAAGCAGCGCGCAGGCGTTTGGGAGCCGAACGCAAAGGGATGCGATACCAATGTTGGTCTCGGGCGATTTCGAAATCGCGCCGGCTGTTCATGACCGCGACAAGCACCTGGGGCGCTGAGGAGTCTTTGCCTGTAACCTTGGTCCTTGGCGACATGATCATTCCCCGAGCAGGATTTTAACTGCAAGGGGCGATTTTGGCAAAACTCGCCTTGATTGACGCAGAGTGGGTTTCGTGATATGATAACATGGAAAGTTGGAGCCCGTAGGACACATTGAGCCTGGATGAGGCCCAGGAGCAACAAGAGGAGGTGTTATTGTGACCAAACCAAAACGCGCCTGGATGGTACGTGCTGGGAGCGAGAACGAACTCGCAGATCTAGTTGAGGTGAACAGCGCTGTAGCCATCGGTTGGGCCAAAATGGGGGACGTTTCAGGCCTTAGGGGACGCGAGCAATTCAAGCAACGCTTCCAAGAAGTCTATCCAGATGTGTCCCCAGCGCGCATTAGTGTTAACGCTGGCCAAATGTATCGCTTCGCACAGGAGATGCACGAGGATGACTATGTCCTCACTTATATCAAGGCGAGCCGAGAAGTGCTGATTGGACTGGTGGAGGGGCCATACGAATACCGCAAAGATGTGTTCCCCGACCGTTACCCTCATATGCGCCGGGTCCAGTGGCTAAGAAAGGTATCACGGGATGACTTTAGTGCCCCAGCACGCAATTCTATGGGTGGTCTCGCGACTGTTTTCCAACTAGACGAGCATCTGGAAGAAATTCACAGAATCGCCACTGCTACAGAAGAGGCGCCTGCTACCCCAGGTGAAGGCGAGGAACTCCCCTTCTTTTTTGAAGAAGTGAAGGCAAGGGCCGATGAACTGATCGCCGATATCATCAGCCGCCTAGATCCTTACGACTTTCAAGATTTGGTGGCGGCAGTGTTGCGAGCCATGGGCTTCCGGGCCGTGAGTACTTCGCCTGGATCAGATCGTGGAGTAGATATCATAGCCCATTCAGACCCATTTGGTTTTGAGCAACCCCGGATCAAAGTGCAGGTCAAGCATCGGAAAGGAACAGTAGGCGGACCAGAAATGCGTGCATTTCTGGGATCACTGCGCACCGGCGACAGTGGTTTGTACGTGTCTACTGGTGGATTTTCCGATGACGCAAAGCGAGAGACAGAACGCTCCCGCGAACCGGTAGCCTTGCTTGACCGGGATGGCTTCATCCAACTGCTACTAGAACATTACGAAGCGCTGGACCCCGAGTACAAGGCCCGAGTTCCGTTGCGTAAGCTGTGGGTGCCGGCAGGATAGAAGGCAACGTGTATGTCCATCTCATAGAGTGAGGGAGACAACTAGAGTTACACCACTGTCTGGGAGGAACTATATGCTGACCATTCGTGATTTCATTTATCTTGATGTCGAAAGGCACAAATCGATACTTTCTCAAATAGACCGTGGCTTGCTGGAAAGTACGGCACAGGCTACTCTGAGCAAAGAGGAAATCAAGATCAGCGAGGAAACAGCATGACACACGACCCGGAAAAACACCACCGCCGTTCAATCAGGTTGCAGGATTACGATTATTCCCAGCCTGGCGCCTATTTCCTGACCATCTGCACCCAGGATCAGCAGTGCCTTTTCGGAGAAATCGTTGACGGAGAAATGCAGTTGAACGACGCCGGGCGAATGATTGCGCGATGGTGGGAAGAATTACCAAACAAATTCCCATCGGCCGAAACGGACGAATACGTCGTTATGCCCAATCATTTTCACGGCATCGTCATAATCGTAGGGGCGGACCTGTGTGTCCGCCCCGATCCGGGCACACACGTCGGTGTGCCCCTACCGGAAATGGTGCAATGGTTCAAAACTATGACGACCAATGAATATATTCGCGGGGTCAAGCAACACGGCTGGCACCCATTCCCCGGCAAATTGTGGCAACGAAATTACTACGAACATGTCATCCGTAACGAACAATCGTTGCACAGAATCCGTGAATACATTGCGACTAATCCCCAGCGTTGGTCACTCGACAAGGAGAATCCCCAGCGCCGGGGTGCAGATGATTTCGATCTCTGGTTAGAGTCGTTCAGGACGCGCCCGGCCTCAGGGCGCGAAACATGAACTACCACGTTTGTAGTAGGGGCAGACCTGCGTGTCTGGCCCCTGCGTGTCTGACCCTGGAGGGAACGACATGAAAATCGCCAATAGCATCACCGAACTGGTCGGCAATACCCCTCTGGTGCGGCTCAATCGGCTGACCGCTGGCGCCGTCGCCGAGGTAGTGGCCAAGTTGGAATATTTCAACCCCGCAGGGAGCGTAAAGGACCGCATCGGCGTCTCCATGATCGAGGCGGCCGAGAAGGCCGGCCTCATCGGGCCCGACACGGTCATCATCGAGCCCACCAGTGGCAACACCGGCATCGCGCTGGCCTTCGTCGCTGCGGCCAAAGGCTACCGGCTAATCCTGACCATGCCCGAGACCATGAGTGCGGAGCGCCGTCGCCTGCTCCAAGCCTATGGCGCAAAACTGGTCCTCACCCCCGGCACAGAAGGCATGCGCGGCGCCATCCGCAAGGCCGAAGAACTGGTGGCCCAGATGCCCAACGCCTTCATGCCCCAGCAATTCAAGAACCCCGCCAACCCCGAAATCCACCGCCGCACCACGGCCGAGGAAATCTGGCGCGACACTGACGGCCGGGTAGACATCCTGGTGGCCGGCGTGGGCACCGGTGGCACCATCACCGGCGTGAGCGAGGTCATCAAGGCCCGCAAGCCGGACTTTAAGGCCATCGCCGTGGAACCTGCCGCCTCGCCGGTGCTGTCGGGCGGCAAGCCAGGGCCACACAAGATCCAGGGCATCGGGGCAGGCTTCATTCCCGATGTGCTGAACACGGCGGTCGTTGACGAAGTCATCCAGGTGACGGACGAGGATGCCTTCGACACAGCTCGGCGGATGGCGAAAGAGGAAGGGCTGCTAGTAGGTATCTCATCGGGCGCGGCCACGTGGGCGGCGCTTCAGGTGGCGCGGCGGCCGGAAAATAAAGACAAGTTGATCGTGGTCATTATTCCCAGTTGCGGGGAGCGCTACCTGAGCACGCTCCTCTTCGCCGAGGCTTAGGCTAACCACAAAGCCACGAGGATGCTAAGCGGCAATTTTTATGTAACCTTCGTGCCCTCGAGCCTTCGTGGCAGAGACTAGATCTCCCCCCTCACCTCTCGATCCAGGCGCTCGAAGAAGGCGGCCATATAAGCGTGGCGCTCCTCGGCTAGGCGACGCGCCGTCGGGGTATAGAGCATATCCTTCAGGTGCGAGAGTTTGTAGACGTACTCGTGGCAGGGCGTGTGGCATGGCGCGGCATTCTCCTCCAGAGAAGACACAGGGCGCTCAACGTAGTCTGGCGGGACCTCCGCCCAGAGGCGCTGCCCCTCGCGTCCAGCCACGGCGTAGGCCCGGGCCACACCAATGGCCCCGATAGCGTCCAGTTTGTCGGCGTCGTAGAGCACCTGCGCCTCCAGTGTGCGCGGGGCCCGACGCTCTCGAAAACGATGCGAGGCAATGGCCTCCGCCACTGCCTCCACCCGTTCCGGTGGATGCCCGGCCAGGATCACCCGTGCCCGTGCTGCTCCCGCCGCCGCGTGGGGTGGCCCGCCACGGGCCTCATCGGCGCGAGCCACATCGTGTAGCAATGCTGCCGCCCGCACGATCTCCACATCTGCGCCCTCGGCCAGGGCGATGCGCTCAGCCAGCCGCATCACCCGCAGGACGTGGTCGAAATCATGCGCCGCCTCTGCCCCCTGGTAGTAAGCGCGCGCCTCTTCCACCGTGATCACACCCCCATCCCTCCTGCTGTCCGGCGTCCCAGCCACAGGGCAGCCAAGCCCAATAGTGCCGCCTCGGTGAGAGCCAAGACCGCCAACACCAACGTTCCATCCATCCAGAACTCCAGCGGGAAAAGTTGGATGAGCGTATCGCTGTAGGCGAAAAGCCACGTCTCGCCCTCAAAGAACATGCGGTGGAAGAGGACGAAGAAGGCGTCGAAGTTCAGAAATGCCACCAGGCCGACGCCCAGGATGAAGGCTATCAGCAAGATACATCCGCGCACCACGTAGGAGGCCGCCACCGGGCGGGTCTCTGGGTCGAGGAGCAAGAGCGCCAGCCCGGCGAGCATCACCACGCCGCAGATGAACTGCGCCGCCATCATCCCACCCACCACCGCCTTCACGTCCACCATATGGCGGATCTCCCGCTCGTTGTAGGCGGGGCCCTGCCGCGTGGACATACTCCGCAGATAACCTTCATCCTCGTTGGACCGCAGGTAGTGGACGGTCTGTAGCGCCAGCCCCAGCCGCTCGTTGGCAGTGTAGCGCTCAGATGGCGGAAAGCCGGGGCGGCTGTATTCCCAAGCGATGTAGGCTGGCGTCAGCAGGAAATAGAGGTTGGAAAGCAATAGGAAGCCGGGGACTGCCAGCACGACCAGTGTTTTTGTCAGGGTCCTTACCACAGGTGGTAATCGCATCTCACTCCCCCATCCAGAAACGTTCCGCGTACCCTTGGCCCCCCGCTACCGAGGCGCAATATGCCCGCACGCGCTGAGCCATGGCTTCCGCGCTGCCGAAAAGCATGCCTATTTGTGAGACGTAATGCCGGATGGCGGCGATACGTGCTGCCACATCCTCTTCTGCCAGCGGACGCACGAGGGGCCGTACAGGAAGCGTGTGGGCCGAAAGGGCCATCTCCAGTCCGGTGGGATTCTCCACGTACGGGAAGTCCTCGTAGAAGACGATTCGCGGCGACACGGTCACAACATATCGCGCCACCCGGCTGACCACCTGGTGGTCTACGTGACGACCTGCTCCCAACGGCAGATACACGCTCGTGAGCCCTGGCTTGATGTGAGGCCGCACCGCCCCCGCGATGTCGGCGCTCAGATTCTCCTCGCCGGGGTGCACCTCGCCGAGGATGGCATCCTCGGAAGCGTACAGGAACGTCCCGTCCGTCGGATGGCGGCGGTAGATACAATCGAGGAAATCGAGGTGCAGGTAATCGGCGCCCAGGAAGCGCAGGGCAATACTATCCTCCGCCCGTCGCACCCTCACCGGGTCTGGTGGACTCCCCCAGCGGCGGTGCTGTTCCAGGGCGAAAGGTGACAGGTTCTCGTAGTCCGGGATACCCGCACAGCAGGTGATGACGAGCACGCCCTCGCCATGGGATGTCTGCTGGTAGATAGTTCCCCCGCAGGACAGTACTGCGTCGTCCGGGTGCGGCGACAGATACACATGTTGATACGAGCGGTCTGGAGGCATGTGTGCCTCAGTGTTGTTTATTCCAGCTCCTTATATCGCTGCCACACCGCTGCCGACAGTTCCCGCGCTCTGGCCGCAATCGTGGCCTCATCCAGCGTCAGCAGTACCCGATCGCGCATCAGCCACCTGCCAGCAACCATAGTGGAGGTAATGGCACTGGCCTCGAAGCCAAACAGGATGTGCCAGGGCAGGTTGCCCGCTGTCAACTCGGTGAAGGGGTGATAGTCCACCAGAATCAGATCCGCATAGGCACCAGGTGAAATCTCCCCCACCGCTGCCTCAGGCCAGAATATCCGCGCCAGGGCTGCGTTGTTGGTAACTGCCATCCGTATGATGTCATACCCGTTCGCCCGTCGCGGGTCACCGTGCCAGAGTTTGTGCACCAGATAGGCCGCCTTCCACTCGGCCCACATGTTGTTGCTGAAACCATCGTTCCCCATCGCCACCTTGATTCCGCCGCGCAGCATCGTCTCCACTGGGGCGACGCCAACGGCGTTGTTCATGTTAGAGCGGGGTTGGTGCGTGACCCAGGTGCCTGTATCGCGCAGGATCTCCATCTCCCAGGCGTCCACGTGCACGCAGTGTGCCAGGATGCTCTTGGGGCCGAGGATGCCGGCGTCGTGGAGGCGCTCGATGACCCGCTTCCCGCTGCGGCGCAGACTGTCTTCCTGGTCCGCCACCCCCTCGGCCGCGTGGATGTGAAAGCCAGTGTCCAGCCCTTTCGCCGCCGCCACGCAGTCCGCCAACGTCTCGTCCGAGAGAGTGAGGGAGGCGTGCAGGCCGAAGGATGCCCCCAGCAACGGATTGTCCATTCCCCGAACGGCCTTCAGGAAGCGGACGTTCTCCTCGATGCCAGCCAAAGCCTGGCCTCGGCCGTTGCGATCGGTTACCTCGTAGCACAGGCTGGCCCGCAGGCCGGCCCCAGTCACTGCGTCGGCGATCTGATCCAGGCTGCCACCAATGGCGGACGGACTGGCATGATGGTCTATCAGCGTGGTGGTCCCGTGTTTGATGGCATCCACCAGGCACACCAGCGCACTGTACTTGACGTCTTCATCCAACAGTGCGCGGTCCAATCGCCACCACAGTTTTCCCAGGATCTCGGGGAAGTCGCGCGGTGGGTCGCCGGGGATGGCCATGCCCCGGGCAAACGCGCCGTAGAAGTGGGTGTGGGCGCAGATATTCCCCGGCATAATCAATTGTCCCCGCGCATCCACGATTTCGTCGTTTGGGTAAGCCTTCTTCAGGCTGGGGGTCGCGCCCACATCTGTGATCAGCGCTCCTTCCACGCGAACAGCGCCGTTCTCGATAATCTTGTTCGCCTCGCCAAAGGTAATCACACGACCATTTGTGATGAGCATAATCTTTCCTCCTCGTTTGGCTACACCAACAAGAAAGGCAAAGATGCAGTAACGCCCTTGAGGATCAGCGCCATCTCGGCCGCTTCCCTCAGGGAGAGAATGCCCGCGAACGCCTCTTTCAATGCTATCTCCTTGACCTGAAAATCGGGCGAGAATCGCACTTTTACCCGTGCGTTCTCGAATTCGACTCCATCATCCATCATCGTGAGTCGCGACTCCTGGCCCCCTTCCCGCCACCGGATGGTGCTCCCCCGGATAACAAACGCGTTATCGCTCTCTTTGGCGAAGTCGCTTTCCTGCAAGAAAAGCCGGGGCTTTTCCTGATAAGGCTTGCCGGCGTGGACGCAGAACGTGGCGCAGTTGCCGCACTCGTTGCAGAAATCGTCCACGTGGATGATCTGCCGCACCTGCTTCACCTGGAATGGCTCCGTCCCGGCTACTGTTAGTTTGCCATCACGGCATGAGAGTTGGGGGATCATCAGGCTCACTGGCGAGACCAGGTAAGTGTAGTTGGCCCGGTTGGGGCAGACTTCGACGCACTTATCGCAGAGGGTGGAGCATTGCAGGCAGCGAGCAGCCTCGCTGCGCGCTACGCTTTCCGTCAGCGTGTGCTCGACGAGATCAAAGCCACCACGCTGGGTCACCGGGAGCATCTCCGGCTGATGTTGCAACTCTTTTCTGGCCCGGATGCGCTTCACTTTCCAGATATCTTCCCCGGAGAGCAGCGCCGGATGGGAGGGCAAGGGTTCAAACGCGATGCCCAGTTGCGCGCAAATTGCTTCGGCTGCCCGGCGACCATCGGCGCAGGCCTCGATGACGGTAGCCGGCCCACGCACGATATCCCCACCCGCATACACCCGCGGTGTGCCCGCCTGCCCGGTCTTAGGATCCACCAGGATCGTCCCATCCTTGCCCAGGGAGACGCCACTGCCATGCAGGAAGGCGACATCCGGCGCTTGCCCGATGGCTACGATAATGGAATCGGCCTCTAACTTGAACTCGCTTCCTGGGATGGGAACCGGCTTCCGGCGACCATCCGCCTCGGGCTCGCCCAATCTATTGCGGATGCATTCCAACGCTGCCACGTGCCCGTTCTCTCGGATCACCCGGAGGGGAGAAACGAGTTCTTCCAAGATATTGCCCTCTTCCAACAGAGCCTCTATTTCTTCCTCTGCGGCCGGCATCTCCGCCCGTGTGCGGCGGTAGAGGACGGTTGCTGGCCGACCGGAGAGCCTTTGTGCCGTTCGGGCGGCATCCATCGCCGTGTTGCCGCCGCCGATCACCAACACCCTGGAACCCAGATGCAGTCTTTCCCCCCGAGCCACCCGACCCAGAAAATCGAGGGCGCCAAAGACGCCTTCTCCCTCGATCCCTTCTATGCGGAGTGGAGCATCCTTTTGAAAGCCACAAGCGACATACACCGCATCGAAACCCTGCTGCAAGAGGCTTTCTGGCGGCGTGGTGATGGGGTGATGGAGTCGGATAGCGACGCCCATCGCGGCGATGCGGTCAATATCCCCCTGGACGATACTTGGAGGCAAGCGGAAGTGTGGTGCAATTGCCAACATTCCGCCGGCCACGTCCTTGGCCTCGAAGATAGTGACCTGGACGCCCTTCAGCGCCAGGAAGTAGGCAGCCGCCAGCCCGGAAGGACCGCTGCCGATGATAGCCACCTTGTGGTCGGTTTTCTTGGTCGGCGACACGGGAACGCTCCCGCTTTCAGCGGCAAACCGCTTCAGCGTCCGGATGGCCACTGGCTCGTCGTAGTTGTTCCGCGTGCAGCGGGTCTGGCAGAGATGGGTGCAGACGTAGCCAGTCACGCCCGGCAGTGGGTTGCGGGCCAGGATGACCTCCAGCGCCCGGTCGTATTCGCCCTGAGCGATCCACCAGGTATATTCGGGCACATCCTGGCATACCGCGCACTGCTCCACACAGGGAGCAGCCACGCAGTCGAATAATTCCAGCCCCGATTCGACCTTGGGCAGGCCGTAGGGATGGTATTGTTTTTTGTAACGCCGGGCACGCAGGGCGTCGGCAGCCGCGTGCTCCAAATTCGCCAATTTGTCCCGCGCCAGTTCATCCAGGCTGGCCACACCTCGCTCGCGCATATCGGCTTCCAGGCGTTCCAAGTATTGGAGCAGCCTGGAATAACCACCGGGCTTGAGCAGGTCTGTGACCGCCGTGACTGGCTTAGCGCCAGCAGCCAGGATGGTGGTAACATTGAATGCATCGGCCCCGGCCGAATACGAGACGTTCAGATCGCCATTGAACTCCCGAGACAGTTTGTAGAACAGGTTCATGGTGATAGGATAGAGGGCGCGCCCCGACATGTACATCTCATTGCCGGGGAGATACCCCTTGTGATTCGTCATCGCTAGGGTATTGCTCAGTTTGATGCCGAAGGTCAGGTTGTGCGCGGCAGCCACCTGCTGGAGCGCGCGAATCAATGTCACTGCCCGATCGTATTGCAGATCGTGCTCGAACACGGCGTCGGGGATCTGGATCTCGCCATATCCCAGGTCCTCGTGGAGGATGCGCATCACCATTTCTTTGCCCAGTAGGGTGGGATTCAGCTTGACGATGGTGTGCAGGCCCCTCTCCACCAAGAGGTAGCGGGCGATCCGCTCGATCTCGTCGGGAGGGCAGCCGTGCATCGTGGACAGAGTAACATTATTGGTCAAACGGGATGGGATTTCCACGTCGGCGAACTGGGGGAACCGCTCGCGCAGAACGCCCCGGATCTCGGCGATCTCCTCCGACGCATCCACCAGCCGGTCCATGAAACGGGTCATAGGCGGACTCTGAATCCCCTCCAGATTGTAGCCCACGCTCATATTGAAGATAGTGCCCAGGGGGAAGTCCTCAAAACCGAGAAGTCGGCGCAAGATGTGGATCAGCGCCCAGGCCTTGATGTATTCGTAAGCGGACTGGTCAAGTTTGAGTTCCTGCGACCATTCTACGTTATATCCCTCATCCTCCATGTCAATGCAAGGCCGGGGGATCTGCAGTTCGTCCATAATTTGCACGGTCTTCAGTTCGATGAAACGCCCGCCGGAGAGCCAGGCACAGAGGATGTTCTGCGCCAACTGGGTGTGCGGTCCCGCGCCCGGACCGATAGGAGTAGCCAAGTATTGCCCGAACATGTTTGCAATGGCGTAGGGGCTCTCGTTCCTGGGGGTGTAGAAGAGAGAGCGGTGAATCCCGAAGATGGATTCGTGCTGCTGGTATTCAGTCAGGATGCGGCTGAGAAGGATGTCAAAGGGTTGCACTCTCATCTTGTCGGACATGTGTTTCCTCCTCACCAAATGTGCCTGCCGAGTCAACTGTATTATGCCATAGATCAGCCGATTTGTCCAGCATTGCCATCGAATAGCCCAGGAGCAAGGACTCCCGCTGGCCTTGCCATTTGTGAACTGCGTCCAGTATAATTATTTGCTAAGCAGAGAGCGTGGTAGAGGAGGATATTATGTCAACAGAAAAGGCGAAGCCTACACTGTGGCAACGCATCAGTGGGCCGGTCAAAGTGGGGCTTTTCTTCGCCCTGGTCGCCATCATCCTCTCGCTGATCGGCCTGATCCGCGATTCCAACCTGTCGCTGCAGAATTTCGTCTTGGTGGTGCTGATTTCCGGCGGGTCGTGGGGCCTGGTCAGTTGGGCCATCGCCCAGGCTGTGGTGGACGTGGACCGCGACGTAGCCGAGCGAAAGCCCGACGATGACTGAGAACCCTTCTGGCCCATCCCACGGAGGACCCATTGAGAATCGCGCGGGCGCTCGGTGAAGTCCGTCCGGGTACATTCTGCGTCTCTTTCGTCGGTGCGGGAGGAAAGACCAGCGCCATGTTTGCCCTGGCCCAGGAACTGGCAGCAGCAAATCGGCGTGTGGTCGTTACCACAACCACCCACATCCGCCCTCCCACACCTGAGCAAGCAGGTGCTCTTTGTCTCAGCGAGGATGCAGATGCACTGCGGCACGATATCGGCGCGGCTTTCGAAAAGACCCCCATCGTCTGCGCTGCGGCCGGACACACGCCCGAAAACAAGTTGCGCGGACTTGAGCCCGATGTCGTTTGCTTGCTGATGGGCGTGGCCGATGCCATTCTCGTAGAGGCCGATGGAGCGCGAGGGCTCTCTATCAAAGCGCCGGCTGAGTACGAGCCGGTCATCCCACCGTGCACCCACATCGTCATCCCTGTGGTGGGGATGGACGCCTTAGGTGCTCCTCTGGACTCCCGCATCGCCCACCGCCCCGACCGGATAGCAACGCTGACGGACACCCCACCGGGAACACCCATCACCGAGGACACCATCACCCGCTTGCTCACCCACCCCGACGGCGCCCTTAAAGGCGTTCCGCCAGGGGCAAAGGTGATGCCCCTGCTGAACAAAGTGGAAGATGAATCCACGCTGGTCGCAGCCCGTGCCATCGCCCGGCATCTCAAAAATCACCATGCGATCTCGCGGGTCCTGCTCGGTTCGGTTTCCAGTCCAGATCCCATAACCGAGGTATGGCGCAAAGTGGGGGCGGTGATCCTCGCCGCGGGCGGATCGCGCCGCTTCGGGCGACCCAAACAGCTCCTCCTCTACCGAGGCACGACGCTATTGCAGCACGCAATTCGCGTTGTCTGCGATGCTCCATTGGATCAAGTCGTCCTGGTTCTGGGCTATGGGGCTATGCGAATCCGGGAGGCCCTTGACTTGAGCGCACTGCCCTACCCCGTGGACGTAGTGGTCAACAAGCGCTGGGCAGAAGGCATCTCTACATCCATTCGGGTTGGGCTCGGCGTGCTACGCCCGGAAATAGACGCTGCCCTCTTCATCCTGGCGGATTATCCGGGCATTTCAACTCGCCTGATGGAGGAACTACTGCTCGCCTATTATGGTTGCGAGTATCCCATCGTAGCGCCCACCTACCGGGGGCAACGGGGCAACCCCGTTCTCTTCGACCGCCTACTCTTCGACGAATTAGCGAGTTTGCAGGGCGACATAGGTGGTCGCACGCTCATAGCCCGTTATCAGGACCGCACGCATTTGGTAGAAGTGGAGGATGATGCCATTCTGTACGATGTGGATACTCTGGCCGATTACCAGCAGGTTATGGAAAGGTGGGGAAAGTGACTGAACTCCGCGATATCGAGTGCTTCCTGATAGACTTGGATGGTGTACTGTACCGTGGCTCCCAGCCCACCCCCGGCGCGGACTCCTTCCTGGCGCTCCTGCGGCGAGCGGGGCGGAAGTTCCTCCTGCTCACCAACAATTCCACCCGCACGCCGGAGCAAAACGTGGATCATTTGGCCAGTATGGGCATCCATATATCGCCTGCAGAATTACTCACTTCGGCCCAGGCAACGGCAGCCTACCTGGCTACAATGGTCCCCGCTGGCACGGGTGTATATTTCATCGGCGAGGATGGTGTGCGCGAGGCGCTACGGCAGGCCGGCTTTATGGACGCGGGGATGGATGCCACCGTTGTAGTGGTGGGGTTGGACCGCCAACTCACTTACGCGAAACTGCGCACCGCTGCACTGGCCGTCCGGCGCGGCGCGCAATTGATTGCCACCAACTCCGACCGCACCCTGCCCTTAGAAGAGGGCCTGGTGCCCGGTGCTGGTGCTATCCTCGCCGCGGTCGAGACCGCCACAGACGTTCGCGCCACCGTGATCGGGAAGCCACACCGACCGATGTTCGACATCGCCCTGCGCCAGATAGGTGCTTGCCCAGAACGCACTGCTATTATCGGCGACCGATTGGATACAGACATCCTGGGTGGCCACAATGCCGGATTGGCCACGATCCTGGTGCTCACCGGGGTCGCGCGACGCGAAGAAATCGAGGGTGCCCCAGTGAAGCCAGACTGGGTTTTCGACAACCTGGAGGTTCTGGGTCAAGCCTGCGCCCGGGCTTGGAAGATGGATTGACAATGGCTGAGCAAATTCCGCTCACGGAATTAAGCTACGAAGAACTGGGGAAGTGGCTGTCCAATCTAGGTCAGCCTAATTACCGTAGGGATCAACTCTACCGCTGGATTTACCGATCATTGGCGGCGGACTTCGAAGAGATGACCAATTTGCCGGCTTCTCTACGCGCTGATCTCTCCAAGCAGGCCACCTTGAGAACGCTGACACCAGTGAGCGAGCAGGTCTCGGCCGACAGCCTGACGCGCAAGGTTCTCTTCCGACTGCGCGATGGCGAGGCCATCGAAGCGGTGCTCATGTTCTACGAGGGTCGCCGTACGGTATGCGTTTCCTCTCAGGTGGGTTGCCCGATCGGCTGCCCGTTTTGCGCCACCGGTCAAGCCGGCTTCGCTCGCGACCTCACCGCCGGCGAGATCGTAGAACAGGTGCTCTATTTCGCCCGAGAACTCAAAGCATCTGACCAAAGCCTGACCAACGTGGTGATCATGGGCATGGGCGAACCCCTGCTCAATTACGACGCCACTTGGGCGGCGATCGAAAGGCTGAATGACAAACGGGGGTTTGGCCTGGGGGCACGGCGCATTACCATCTCCACGGCTGGCTATGTGCCTGGCATCCGCCGTCTGGCCGAGGCCGACCGCGAGGTAGGGCTGGCCATCTCCCTCCATGCCCCCAACGACGAACTGCGGGACAAACTGGTGCCTCTGAACCGGCGCTATCCTCTCGACGAATTGCTCGCCGCTTGTCGCTACTATCTTGGCAAGACCCACCGCCGCCTCACTTTCGAGTACGCACTGATGGATGGGGTCAACGATTCCAACGCCCTGGCCGAGGAGACTGCCGATCTCCTACATGGATTATTATGTCATGTGAATCTCTTTGCCCTCAACCCGACGCCCGACTGCCCTTACCAACCCTCTCCTCGCAAGCGCGTCGTTGCATTCCAGCGCATCCTCACCGCGAGGGGCATCCCGGCCACGGTGCGGTTGGGTCGGGGCCTGGACATCGCCGCCGGCTGTGGGCAACTGCGGGGACAAGTGCAGGCCAAACAACGACGAGGCAAATAGCACGGGCGAAATACCCTCCCCCATTCGATTCCGCCATAAATTCGGGATTTTTCCCTTCAAAAAGTCTTGCTTTTTTGCCCAAACGTGTGTATTATTAGCGTGTGAGCAAGCAAAAACCAGTCCAGATCGCAGCATCCATTTTGTCCGCCGATTTCAGCCGCTTGGGCGAAGAAGTGCGCCTGGCCGAAACAGGCGGTGCCGACGTGATCCACGTGGACGTCATGGATGGGCACTTCGTCCCCAACATCACGGTCGGTCCACTGGTGGTCCAGGCTGTGCGGCGGGTCACGGGGCTGCCGATATTCACCCATCTCATGATCGAATCGCCGGAGCGGTATATCCCGGTGTTCATTGAGGCAGGGGCATCGTGCGTGACTGTGCACCAGGAGACATGCCCACACCTACACCGCACGGTGCAACAGATCAAAGAGTTGGGGGCGAAGGCAGGGGTAGCGATCAACCCTGCCACCCCGGTCGCTCTCCTGGAGGAGATCGTGCCCTACGCGGACCTGGTGCTGGTGATGACGGTGAATCCTGGATTTGGGGGGCAGGAATTCATCGAAGGGATGCTGGACAAGGTGCGCCGGGTGCGGGAACTACTCGACGCCCGCGCTTCCGAGGCTTACCTGGAGGTAGATGGAGGGGTCAACCCGATCACTGCCCCCCGCCTGGTTGCAGCCGGTGCGGATATGCTCGTGGCGGGGGCTGCCATCTTCGCTGCCCCCGAGGGAGTAGTGACAGCCATCGCTGCCATTCGCAAGGCAGCGAGTCGAGCGCGATAAAAGCAAAACCAGCGTCCCAGAACGGGACACTGGTCTTGGGTGTTGTGGGGATAATGGGATCGGAAGGTCACTTCGCCTTATACAGTGAGCGCAGACAGCGGGTGCACAGCATCATCACTCGCTTTTGGCCATCCACACGGATGGTGACTTTCTGGAGATTGGGTCTCCATTGGCGGTTCGTGGCCCGCTTGGAAAAACTGACGTTGTGACCGAATAGCGGTCCCTTGCCACAGATATCGCATTTTGCAGACATGAAACAACCTCTTTCCAGAGCCAGGTTTGGATTTCTGCCCCTTCTCCTGGCTGATTTTTCGGGGCAAATGATACCACAATTATCGGCTTTTCGCAAACTGGTAGTGGAGTACAAGTGAGGTTCGCATGAAAGAGAGTATGATCTTGGGCCGTGTTGAGGTCGCACCCTCGGCTATTGCCAGCCTGGCTGGCCAGGCCGTTCTGGAATGCTACGGAGTGGTGGGTATGGCAGCGGTAACTCTACGCCACGGCCTGGCAGAACTATTACACCCTGAAAGTTACCGCCGCGGCGTGGAAGTAACCCTGCAAGATGGCAAGATCATCATTGACCTGTATGTGATCATAGAATATGGCACTCGCATCTCCGAGGTAGCACAAAACATCATGGAGAACGTGAAGTTCCAAGTGGAACGCTCCCTCGGCGTCCCCATACATCAGATCAACGTGCACGTCCAAGGATTGCGAGTGAGCGAGCAAGATTGAGGAATGAGAAAGGCAGTGGAGGTATCCGAACTTGGACCAAGATAAACCGGGCGCAACGAAAGGAGAAACCCATACCTACCCGGAAATGCGGTCTTGTGATGGAGCCATTTTCAAGCGCATGATCCAGGCGGGACTTGCCTGGCTTGAAAACCAGATGGAGTACGTCAATTCGTTGAACGTTTACCCGGTTCCGGACGGAGATACAGGCACCAACATGTATCTGACCATGCAGGCTGCACTTCGGGAGATGTCCAGTGTCTCCGAACAATCGCTATCTGCTGTGGTGCGGAGTGTGGCACACGGGGCACTAATGGGAGCGCGCGGTAACTCCGGCGTCATTCTCTCGCAGATTTTCCGCGGCATGGCAAAGAGCCTCGACGGCAAAGATCGTTGCGGCGCTGCTGAGTTCGCCGCCGCCCTACAAGAGGGCGCTGCCATAGCCTACAAAGGCGTCATCCGTCCCGTAGAGGGCACGATTCTTACGGTGGCCCGCGAGGCCGCCGCCGCCGCCG
This sequence comes from Chloroflexota bacterium, assembly GCA_014360825.1. Classification (NCBI taxonomy): domain Bacteria; kingdom Bacillati; phylum Chloroflexota; species Chloroflexota bacterium. The sequence continues at coordinate 176,607 of JACIWT010000004.1, forward strand.
TGGCCGCTGCTGCCAAGTGCAGCGACCTCGTCTACGTGCTCGAACGAATGGTGGCGGAGGCCAAACAATCTCTGGCACGCACGCCTCTCCTGCTGGATGTTCTGCGGGAGGCCGGGGTTGTGGATGCCGGCGGCCAGGGGTTGGTGCTCATTTTCGAGGGTGCGTTGCGTGCCCTTCAGGGTCAGACGGTAAGTCCCGCGCCACAGGCTGTGCAAGTACCACAGGCGACCGTTGCACCTGGCAGACAATACGGTTATGATGTCCAATTCATCCTCAAGGGCGAGAATCTCGACTTGGAGGGCATCCGCGATGCCATCTCCAAGATGGGAGAATCGGCACTGGTCGTAGGTGACCAGCACACCATCAAAGTGCACGTTCACGCCGAGAAGCCCGGGGCCATCCTGGACTACGCTGTGAGACAGGGCAGCATCAGCGATGTTGTAGTCGAGGACATGCAGGCTCAATATGAGGCTTACACCGCTGCTCAAGAGCGCGTGGTCACGCCGGCGGCCAGTCTGAGCGACATTGCCGTTGTCGCTGTGGTGAATGGGCCAGGGTTCGAGCGCATCTTCGAGAGCCTGGGGGCCAGTCGCATCGTTCCGGGTGGACCCACGATGAACCCCAGCACCGAGCAACTCCTGAACGCAATCGAGGGGCTCGAGAATGAAAAGGTCATTGTCCTGCCCAACAACGGGAATATTCTCCTGGCGGCAGAGCAGGCGCGCCAACTGAGCCGCAAGCAGACCGCAGTGGTGCCTACCAAGACCATCCCACAGGGAATCAGCGCACTATTGGCCTTCAATTATCAAGCAGATCTGGAAGAGAACCTGGCACTGATGGAGCGCGCAGCGCAACACATCCAGACTGCCGAGATCACCCGGGCAGTGCGTGCTGCTCAGGTCAACGGCTTGGACATAAAGGAGGGGCAGATCATCGGCCTGCTCAATGGCGTTCTAACCACAGCCAGCGATGAACTTTTAGCCGTGGTGCGCGAAATGCTCAGGCAAATGAATGCTCAAGACTACGAGATCATCACTGTTTACTACGGGGCCACAACCACACCCCAAGAAGTGGAAGAGGTGGCCGCTATGATCCGCGAACTCTATCCAAAGCAAGAAGTCGAAATCTTGGATGGCGGCCAACCTTATTACGACTATATTATTTCAGTGGAATAAAATCGGCTCTACGGAGAAAGCGGTATTCGCATGGAGAGCGTGAAGATAGTTACCGATAGCGCCTCAGAGATTCCGCCGGAGCGAGCGGAAGAGTTGGGCATCACCGTGGTGCCCATGCATATCCATATCGGCTCCAAAGTATATCGGGATGGCGTAGACCTCAGTAAGGCGGATTTCTATCGCTTAGCCACTCGCGGCCAAGGGATGCCTTACATTTCAGCACCTACGCCTGAGGAATTCGCCGACGTCTACGGCCGGCTGAGCAGAGACAGGGAGAGCATTCTTTCTATTCACTCCTCTTCCAGGCTGTCTGATGCTTACCGCGCTGCATTAAGGGCAGCCAATGAGTTCATCGGTCGCAACGAAATCGTGGTTCTGGACTCGCGTTTGATTTCCTGCGGTCTGGAGATCCTGGTTACTGCCGCTGCCGAGGCCGCTGCCCGGGGCATGCCCGTGGATGACCTCGTCCGTATGTTGCGGGGCATGATCCCCCACATCTACGTGGTCTTCTTCGTCGAGAACATGAGTTACTTGGAACGCGGGGGCTGGCTACAACGCACTCGCACCGCGCTGGGTATGCCCGGCATCAGACCCCTCCTGATCCTGGAGGAGGGAGAGATACAACCGCTGGAGAGGGTGCGTTCTCGGGGGCGAGCGGTGGACCGATTGTTCGAGTTCGTGGCGGAGTTCGTGCATCTGGAACAGATCACCATCTTACAGGGCCGCATCACCGAAGAAGCCAACATGCTGGCGGAACGCATCAACGAGATCTACCCGGAAAAAGAGGTGGATATCCGTACCTATGGCCCAGTGTTGGCCACGCAACTGGGCCCCGAAGCAATTGGCGTTATCGTTTACGAGGGTCTGCTGCAATGAGCGACAGGATCGCTGTTGTTACCGACAGCGTCGCGGATATCCCATCTGCGATAGCCAAAGAACTGGATATCACTGTGATCCCCATCCACATTCACGTGGGCGAGAAATGCTATTGGGATTCAGATTTGGGCCCAGATGAATTCTACGCCCTCCTTGCCCACGGCCAAGAAGTACCGAAGACCGCTGCACCAGCCCCCGGTGTGTTCGCAGAGGTCTACACGCAGTTGGCGAAGAGAGCCGAACACGTCCTGGCCATCCACCTGTCCCGGCGTCTGAGCGCGTTGTATAACGCTGCCCTCCTGGGTGCGCAGATGCTCTCCGATGTGGACATCGAGGTTGTGGATTCCGAGTCACTCACGATGGGCATGGGGCTCTTGGTGATCGCCGCCGCACGCGCCGTCCGCCAGGGCTGTTCGTTCCCTGAGGTCATCGCCCTAGTGCGCGACTTGGTGCCCCGCATTCGCGTCGTTGCTTGCGTAGATAACTTATATTTCTTGGCCCGAAGTGGGCGTATCAGTTGGGTGATATCCTTCCTCGGGACGATCTTTCAAATCAAGCCGGTGATCCTGATAGACCGAGGTGACCCTATTCTCAAAGGGCGGGCACGCACTATGCAAAGGGGGCTTGATTACCTGATGGACATCGTGCGCGGTTTCGGGCCGTTACAGGAAGCGTCTGTGATCCACACTAATGCCCCAGAGGCAGCGGCGAGACTGGCCGAGATGCTGGCAGCGCTTTACCCTAAAGAGCGCATCATCATGGCCCGGGCGGATGTCGGCATCGGCAGCCACGCTGGGCCGGGCGCTGTGGGTGTGGCCTGCGTCCTGGCCTCATCAGAGCGAGTAGAGCCATTATGATCACTTCTGCGATTCAGAAACTGACCAAGATATTAGCCGAGGAGCAAAAGCAAGGTTGCCAAGACCGGGTGGTCATCGGCGGGCTCGACAAATTGCTCCGGAGGTGGGTGGAAGAGACCAAGCAGGCTGCCGAGAACGAGGCAGAACACAGGCTTGTTGATGAGATCAAGACCACCCTGCATGACTACGCTAGCAAAGCGGATGCTGAACGGCGCACCGCCATCGAGGTCGCTCTAAAGAGGCTGAGGGAGTTTTCGCCAGTGACGAAGCCAGGTGAGCCAACGCCTGCGCCCGTCCCCAGTCAGCCCAAAGAGCCGGCTTTCACCCTCGACTCCCCTGTTACATCCATCCGAGGCGTCAGCACCGCCTATGCCAGGCGGCTGGCACGCCTGGGTGTGCGCACTGTGGGAGACCTAGTATACCTTTTCCCACGCCGTTATGACGACTTCAGTGCCCTCAAGACCATCGCCCAACTCCGATATGGCGAAGAGGCCACCATTATCGCCACCATCTGGGAAGTGCAGAACCGCGAGAGCCGCCGTGGCCAAGTCATCACCAAGGCCCTGGTCTCCGATGGCACCGCTACCATGCAGGTAACTTGGTTTAACCAGCCCTATCTTGCCCAGCGGCTACAGCCAGGACGCCAGATTGTCCTGAGTGGCAAGGTCGAAGCCTATCTGGGGCGCTTGACTATGTCTTCGCCAGCCTGGGAACCCCTGGAACGGGAATTGATTCACACCGCGCGCCTGGTCCCGGTCTATCCGCTCACCGAAGGGATTGGAGCGCGATGGTTGCGCCGATTGATCAAGTCTCTGATCGATCTCTGGGCCCCACATCTTCGTGATCCCCTCCCAGAAGAATTGCGCCGGAAATACGATCTGATCAGTCTGCCAACTGCAATGAGTCAGATCCACTTCCCAGATAATCGCCAGATGTTAGAAGCAGCCCGACGGAGGTTGTGCTTCGACGAGTTCTTGCTCATCCAACTGGGTGTTTTGCGCCAACGCTGGGAATGGCAGCAATGGCCAGGGCGGCCGCTCACGATTGACCATGACCTGATCCACGCCTTTGTCAGTTCTTTACCTTACGTGCTGACTAATGCTCAGCAACGCGCCCTGGAGGAGATACTGGCCGACCTCGCCAAGGCCAAGCCTATGAGCCGCTTGCTCCAGGGCGATGTGGGTTCTGGCAAGACCGTCGTCGCCACTGCCGCCCTCTTGAATGCCGTTGCCAATGGGGCACAGGCAGCCATTATGGCCCCCACGGAGATCTTAGCCGAACAACATTATCAAACTATCTCCGCTTTGCTTGAGGCTGCCGCCGACTGCGCCGCCAGGCAAGGGCGAACGTTTCCTCGCCCCGTCATACGCCTGCTGATAGGCAGTCTCAGCCAAGGGGAGAAAGAAACCCTCCATCGCAACATCGCTGCCGGGGAAGTGGACATCGTGATCGGCACCCACGCTCTGATTCAGGAAAGCGTGGTTTTCAAAGACTTGGCCCTGGCCGTGATTGATGAGCAGCACCGTTTCGGAGTGAACCAGCGTGCGGCCTTGCGCAGCAAAGGATATAGTCCCCATGTCCTGGTCATGACCGCCACGCCCATCCCCCGAACCCTGGCCCTCACCATCTACGGCGACCTCGACCTCTCGGTCATTGATGAGATGCCACCTGGACGGCAGCGGATTGAAACTCGTTGGCTCTCCGCCTTGGAGCGCGAACGCGCTTACAACTTCGTCCGCGCCCAGGTGGAGCAAGGGCGACAAGCCTTCATCATTTGCCCCTTGGTAGAGGAATCCGAGAAAATCGAGGCTCGCGCCGCCACCGCCGAATACGAGCGCCTCCAATCGGAGATATTCCCTGACCTGAAACTGGGACTACTCCACGGTCGCATGAAGGGCGAGGAGAAGGAAGCGATCATGAATGCGTTCCGCCGCGGGGAGTATCATATCTTGGTCTCCACTGCCGTCGTGGAGGTGGGCATTGATGTGCCAAATGCCACCGTCATGCTGGTGGAAGGGGCCAATCGCTTCGGCTTGGCCCAACTTCACCAGTTCCGCGGGCGCGTGGGGCGGGGCGAGTATCCGTCGTACTGTCTTCTGCTCGCCGACACCCCCAGCCTGGAGGGCGAACAGCGCCTGCGCATCATCGAGGAGACCGATGACGGCTTCAAACTGGCCGAAGAAGACCTGAAAATGCGCGGGCCCGGCGAGTTTTTCGGCACCAGGCAAGCGGGGTTACCCGACTTAAAGGTGGCGAGGCTCAGCGACGTGCACGTTTTAGAGACGGCTCGAACAGCGGCAAAGGAAATTTTCGAGCGCGATCCAACGCTCTCCCTGCCAGAATATCAGGCCCTGGCCCAACAGGTAGCCGAGTTCTGGCAGACGAAGGGCGATCTCAGTTAGAGGGAGCAATGAAATGAAGACCATTGGATTGTACCCAGGCACCTTCGATCCCATCACCAATGGGCACATCGATATTGCTAGCCGGGCAGCTATCCTGTTCGATCAGTTGGTGATCGGCATCTACGACCGGCCATTGAAGAGCCTGCTTTTCTCCACCGAAGAACGGATCGCGATGGCCAACGAAGCGCTGAAGGACCTCCCCCACGTGAGGGTGGAGGGTTACTCTGGTCTCACGGTCAATTTCGCCCGCCAACTGGGAGCCAGGTTTATCGTGCGGGGCTTGCGAGTGATCTCCGACTTTGAGTTAGAATTCCAGATGGCCCAGATCAACCGCAAACTCGCACCGGAGATAGATATGATCTGCCTGATGACAGATATCCGATACGCTTTTCTCAGTTCGAGCATCGTGAAAGAAGTCGCTATGGCCGGTGGCTGTCTGGAAGAAATGGTACCGCCCCACGTCGCAGGTGCTCTGGCCAAGAAATTTGCAGATGCCAAAGCACGCGCGGAAGCGAACGTGAAACTCATCTCACTGCGCGATTGACACGAAAAAGGGGGCTTTATGGAGATCCTTGCTTGGGTGGACCAATTGGAGGCCCTTCTTAACGAGGGGTGGCGTGTGCCATTGACCAACAAGACCGTGATTGATGAGGAGCGTTTCCTGTACGCCATTGATCAATTGCGTGTCAGCATTCCCAAACAGGTGCGAGAGGCAGAGAAAATCCTGCAAGAGAAAGAGGCTGTCATTGCCCAGGGGCGAGCGGAAGCAGAACACATCATTGCGGAGGCTCGAAACGAGGTGGCAAAGTTGGTCAATGACAATGAAATCAGCGCCGCGGCGCGCAAGGAGGCTGAGGAAATCCTCGCTAAGGCCCGACAGGAAGCCGAAGAGATGCGCCGCGGGGCGGATGAATACGCCTACGAGGTGCTCAGCCAGATAGAAGAGCAATTGAGCACTCTTCACCAGACCATTCTCAACGGCCTACGCATTTTGGAGCGACGGCAGGCGGAGTCCGGCAAGCCGCCCGAGGCGGCTGAAGGCGAACGCCTGCCGGAAGAGGTTTGACACAACACCCGCTGGCGTCTATAATGTGCGCGATTCCGCGAACGATCCGCGGAGGCACAGGTGCCCGGAATACCGAATCCTGAGGGCACCAGAAGGTGTTTAACATGCAATATAATGTTTCACAACTGTTGAAGCAACCCACCGGCACGACGCGCCAATACCCAATCGAGGCGGATATCTCAGACCTTGACCCTGAACTCGAAGTGGCAGCACCGCTGGTGGGTTCGATTCGGTTGATACGCACTGCCAAAGGCATTCTCGTGACGGGAGGTCTGCATACGGAAGTTTGGGTAAACTGCCGACGCTGTCTGGAGCCCTTTCGCATTCCCGTTTCCATCACATTGGAGGAGGAATTCCGGCCCACAATAGATATCAACACTGGGGCCACTCTTCCCCTCCCTGATGATGACGAGGAGGCAACGCGCATTGATGCCCACCACACCCTTGATTTGCGAGAGGTGGTGCGTCAGAGCATCCTGTTGGCGTTACCACCGTTCCCTCTTTGCCGTGAGGATTGTAAGGGCCTCTGTCCGCAGTGCGGCGCTAACTTGAATACCGAGACCTGCAACTGCGAGAGTGATAGCGCTGATCTGCCATTATCGAAGTTGCGGGAATTGCTATAGTCTATCAAGAAAGGAGTTTGTAAGCGATATGCCACCGTTACCGAAAAGAAGGATTTCTAAGGGTCGGCGAGATCGCCGTCGCAGCCACATGGCGTTGAAGGCCAGGCAAGTCATCCTTTGCCCTCAATGCCACGAACCGCGGCTCCCACATCACGCCTGTCCTTCCTGCGGCACCTACAAGGGTGTAGAAATCATCGAGATCAAAACCAAGAAAAAGGCCTAATGGTCTTGGAATGCCATTGGTCTGACTTTCGCTTTGCTATCGGCAGACATTGCCCAGCGTAGGTAAAGGAAGGGATGATGATCAAGACAGTGCTTTGCGATCTGCTCGGAATAGAGCATCCTATCATCCAGGGAGGCATGGCCTGGGTCTCAACCCCCGAACTGGTTTCTGCTGTATCGGAGGCAGGTGGGCTTGGTATCATTGGTGCGGGCAACGCTCCGGCGCATCTGGTGAGGGATTGGATCCATCGCACCCGCGAGATGACGAGCAAACCATTCGGGGTTAACATACCCCTCTTCACGCCAGAGTTGGACAGCGTCATGAGGGTATGTATCGAGGAAAAGGTGCCTGTGGTCGCCACTGGGGCGGGCAACCCGGCCCCCTATATCCCGGCCCTGCGCCAGGCGGGCATCAAAGTTATCCCTGTGGTCGCCGGAGTCGCTCTGGCGAAGCGACTGGAGCGCGCCGGTGCCGATGCCATCGTGGCCGAGGGCATGGAAAGTGGCGGGCACATCGGAGATGTGTGCACCTTCCCGCTCGTGCCGCAAGTTGTGGACGCGGTCAAAGTCCCGGTCATTGCTGCAGGTGGCATAGGCGATGGCCGGGGCCTGGCGGCGGCCCTGGCCCTTGGCGCAGCCGGCATTCAAATGGGCACGCGCTTCATTTGCACCACGGAGTGCGTGGTGCATGAGAACTACAAACAGATGATCATCCGCGCGGGCGACCGGGCTACCATCACGACTGGGGAAAGCGTTGGCCATGCCGTACGGGCTTTGCGCAACCCGATGACCCGTAAATTCGAGGAAATGGAGAAGAAAGGCGGCTTCACCGAAGCGGAACTGATAGAGTTCGGCACAGGCAAGTTGCGATTGGCTGTCGTGGAGGGAGATGTCGAAAACGGTTCCTTCATGGCCGGACAGATCGCGGGGATGATCCATGACGTGGTGCCCTGCCGAGAACTGATCGAACGCATTGTGACAGAAGCCGAAGGGATTATCCGGCGGATGCCACATTTCATCCAATAGGAGCGTGGGGTGGATACAGCGTTCGTGTTTCCTGGCGGCGGTTCCCAATTCGTGGGCATGGGTCGCGACTTGTATGCTGCCTATCCCGAGGCCAGGCGAACTTTCGAGGAGGCAGATGAGGCCCTTGGCTTTGCCCTCAGCACTCTCTGCTTCGAGGGGCCAGAGGAGGTCCTCACCGACACCCTCAACGCCCAGCCGGCTATTTTCACGGTCAGCATCGCCTGCCTGCGCGCATTGGAGGGCAGGCTGCCGTGGCAGCCCGCTTATGTCGCGGGTCACAGTTCGGGAGAATACGCCGCCTTAGTTGCCGCCGACGCCCTGGACTTTGCGGACGGCATTCGCCTGATCCGCGAACGCGGGCGCGTGATGCAGGAAGCAGGAGAGAAAAATCCCGGCGGTATGGCTGCCATTATGGGCATCGCGGATGAGGTGCTGGATGACATCTGCCGCGAGTCCAGCCAGGAAACAGGCCAAGTGGTCCAGGTAGCGAATTACAACTCACCGGGACAGGTGGTTATCTCCGGGCACAAACAAGCGCTGCAGATGGCCATCGCTCGAGCCCGTGAGCGGGGAGCCAAGCGAGTGATAGAACTGGCGGTGACCGTTGCCTCGCACTCGCCGCTGATGGCCGAGGCCGCACGGGCTCTCGCTTTGGCAGTGGAGCGAACGCCCATCCACGCCGCCCGTGTACCCATTATCGGCAATGTTTCGGCCAGGCCAATCCGCCGAGCCGAGGAAATCCGCGCCGAATTGGTGGCCCAACTCACCTCCCCAGTGCGCTGGGTAGAGTCAGTGCACCATCTGGCACGACAAGGTGTGAAGCGTTTCGTGGAGTTCGGCCCAAAGAATGTCCTCACCGGGTTGATCCGCCGCACTGAGGAAGGCGTGGAACTGGTAAACGTCGGCGATGCAGCCTCGGTGGCTGCCCTGCGAGGAGATGGATAAGGAGCAAGTATGAGGTTCGAGGGACGGGTAGCTGTAGTCACAGGGGGCACTCGCGGCATCGGGCGCGCTATCTGCGAGCGTCTGGCTGCCGAGGGGGCCAAGGTGGTGGTCAACTATCGCGCCAGCGCCAAGGAGGCCGAGGAAGTCGTCGCCGCCATCAAGGCCAAGGGTGGTGAGGCAATGGCCGTCCAAGGCGACGTCAGCGATGCGGCTCAGGCGGAGGCTCTCATCCAGAAGGCGATCGAGTCGTATGGCAAGGTGGACATTCTGGTCAACAATGCCGGTACCACGCGCGACGCCCTGCTCATGCGCATGTCCGAAGAAGACTGGGACATCGTCCTGGATACCAACCTGAAGGGCACTTTTCACACCTGCCGCGCAGTCCAGCGCCACATGATGAAAAACCGCTACGGACGCATTGTGAACATCACATCGGTCGCTGGCTTGGCGGGTAACCCTGGGCAAGTCAACTACTGTGCAGCCAAGGCAGGCATCATTGGCCTCACCAAGGCGATCGCCAAGGAGTCCGGAGCACGCGGGGTCACGTGTAACGCCGTGGCACCGGGCTACGTGCCCACTGTGCTCACTTCCACTCTGCCACAGGAATACGTGGACCTGGCCATCAAGATGACGCCTTTGGGCCGGGCGGGCACACCGGAAGACATCGCTGCTGCCGTGGCGTTCCTGGCCTCCGACGAAGCCAGTTTCATCACCGGTCAAGTGCTCGCCGTAGATGGCGGCTTGTCCATGAGTGGCTGAAACAGTCGCGGCTGGCGGATGTTCAGCGGGTCGCCCTTATAGGAGGGAACTCTTTATGGAAGGTCAACCTGGTCGTGTTACCGTCGCTCCCAACGTCCTGGCCACCATCGCCCGGCTAACCACGCTCAGCGTGCCGGGCGTGGTGCGGATGAGCAAGGGTTTCATGCAAGGCGTGAAGGGTTTGCTGCGGCCGTACTTCAGCGAGGGAGTGTATCTGAGCGTCGAAGACAACGTTGTTTCCATGGACCTTTACATTACCGTGCAACGCGACGTCAACATGTTGAAAGTCAGTCGCGAGATCCAGACCCAAGTGGCGCGCGCCATCCAGGACATCGTCGGGATGCCAGTGCGCGAGATCAACGTGCACATCGTGGACGTCGAGGAACCAGCGACGAAGAAGTGAGAGCAAGACCGTGAGGCCCCGACATCTGGCTCGTGTTACCGCTTTGCAGACGCTTTTCGAAGTGGATCTGGTAGGCCATGCCCCAGAGAAGGTGTTGGCTTATCTGACGGAAGAGGATGATCTCTCTGAGGCAGTGGTAGCGTTTGCCAGAAAACTGGTACAAGGGGTATTGGACCACCGCTCTGCACTGGATGCCATCATTGCCCGGGTGGCACCCAACTGGCCGGTGGAGCAATTGCCGGGCGTAGACCGTAACGTGTTGCGAATGGCCATATATGAAATGCTATCGGACAACGAGACGCCGGTTAAGGTGATCATCAATGAGGCTGTCGAACTGGCGAAAACGTTCGGGAGCGAGAGTTCGCGTCGGTTTGTAAACGGGGTCCTGGGGACGGTCGCGGCCCAGTCCGCTGACCTGACCGCCAAATATTTCCAACACGAGACCGCCTCCACTACCCAGTCTTGAGAGGAAAAGATGAATTTTCTGAACATTGGGCCGATGGAGGCCTTTGTCATCTTGATCATTGCTCTCATCGTTCTGGGGCCAGAGCGGCTACCCGAGGTAGCGCGCAGCCTGGGCAATGCGATGCGCCAATTACAGCAAGCGTCTTCAGAATTCACTTCGCAACTGATGCACGAGTTACAAGAAACGGAGAAAGAGGTTGCCCCACTCCAGGATGCCTCCCGCGCACTCGAGGGCCTGCAGGAAGATATACAGAGAACCACTGCCCTGCCAAACCTGCGGGAGGGAACGGAGAAAACGACAAAGGCAGGCCATCTCAGCGAGAGGCCAGGCGAGACCTCAGGGGAAGTCGCACCCGCTCGGAATGAGGAGGAAGCGGCGTGGCCAACGAGAGCCGGATGACCATCCTGGAGCATCTCTCTGAACTCCGGGCCCGGCTCATCATCTGTGTGGTGACATTGGTGCTAACTACATTTATTAGTTTCGCTTTCACCGATCGGATATTACGTCTTCTCATCGCCCCGGCGGGCATCAAGCCCATCTTTCTTCGGCCCACCGAGATGTTCGTCACCTATTTTCGGGTCGCGCTCCTGGCTGGCATGGTCCTGGCAATGCCGGTTATCGTTTACCAAGTTCTTCGTTTCACCCTGCCTGCCCTCAAGCCGAACGAGCGTCGCTACGTTTTCCTGGCCATACCCACAGCCAGCGTCTTCTTCGTCATCGGGATACTCTTCGCCCAGTTCATCTTGCTCCCCTTTGCCCTGCGCTACCTGCTCACCTTCGGCGGCGACATCGCCGAGGCTCGGTGGGCGATCGGGGAGTACGTCTCTTTTGTCACCACGTTGCTCTTTTGGTCCGGTGTTATCTTCGAGACTCCCTTGCTTTTATTTTTCCTCACGAAACTGGGCGTTGTTTCGACTGCCTTTCTCTCCGAGAATCGGAAATACGCCTTGCTCGCCTCGGCTGTTTTGGCGGCTATCATTACACCGACACCAGACCCTTTCAATATGCTATTGGTTATGGTTCCACTATGTCTGATGTATGAGGCAGGCGTGTTGCTGTCGAGGTTTGCGTAATGCCTGACCGGATGTCCGTGTCAAAGGAGACATAGACATGCCAATCATTGCGAACTACACGCACCTTCTGGAATTCGCCGCCTCGCTTGGACCTGTGCCGGTGGCCATCGCCGCTGCCGAAGAGGAGGAAGTGATCCTCGCCGCCCACGAAGCACAACGGCGTGGCATCGTGGAGCCCCTCCTCGTGGGCAATGAAACAGCCATTATGACTCTGGCCCGCCAACAGGGCATTGACCCCCGACGCCTGCACATTGTTCCCGAACCGGACCCGGAGGCGGCTGCTAACCGCACCATGCGCATTGTGGCCTCTGGCGAGGCCCGGGTAGCGGTCAAAGGGCAAATTGAGACCAGCAAATTCTTGAAGGCCGCCTTGGACCGCGAGAACGGGCTGCGTACCGAACGCCTCATCTCCCACGTGGGTATCTTTGAGGTGCCTGGCTTTGAACGCCTGTTGTTCATCACCGACGGCGGCGTAGTGCTCTACCCCACCCTGCAGCAAAAGGTAGAGATCATCCGCAACGCCATCGAGGTTGCTCACAAGGTGGGGATCGAGTGGCCCCGAGTGGCGCTCCTGGCCGCCGCCGACACGGTGTTGCCCAATGTCCCTCTGACCGTGGAAATAGCAGGCATTGTGGCCATGCGCGAACGTTGGGCCAGCGAGCGGGCTTACGTGGACGGCCCCTTGCTCCTGGATAGCGCTGTCTCGCCAGAGATCGCCAGGGCACGCGGATTGAGCGGGCCGGTGGCAGGCCAGGCAGATATACTGGTAGGCCCCAATGTCGAGTCAGTGAACATCATGGCTAAAGGCATCACCTATTTCGCCGGAGGCATGATGGCGGGAGTGGTGGTAGGGGCCAGGGCACCGCTCGTGGTCGGTTCTCGCGCCGACCCACCCCAGACCCGCTTGGTCTGTATCGCAGCCGGCGCACTCATCGCCGGAAAGGGTTAGCCAAAAAGGGCGCTTCTTCAGGACGCCATGAGACTGAATCAAGGGAGCCAGTACGGTGAATAAACAACGTGTGGTCATCATGGGCGCGGCAGGCCGCGACTTCCACAACTTCAACGTTTACTTCCGCGATAACAAAGCCTACGAAGTCGTGGCCTTCACCGCTACGCAGATCCCCAACATTGAAGGGCGCATTTACCCCGCCGCCCTGGCCGGCAAACTATACCCCAAAGGTATTCCCATCTACCCGGAGGAGGAACTCGCGGACCTGATCCGCAAACACAGCGTGGATCAGGTGGTCTTCGCTTATTCGGATGTATCCCACGAGTATGTCATGCACAGGGCTTCTCTAGTCCTGGCTGCCGGTGCCGACTTCCGGCTGATGGGGACAAAGAGCACTATGCTCAAGGCCAAGGTGCCGGTCGTGTCCGTCTGCGCCGTGCGCACGGGGAGCGGCAAGAGCCAGACCACCCGCCGCGTGGCAGATATCCTCACCAAAGAACTGGGCAAAAAGGTGGTGGTCGTGCGCCACCCCATGCCTTACGGGGACCTGGTGAAACAGACGGCGCAACGCTTCGCCTCCTACGCCGACCTCGACCGCTACGAATGCACCATCGAGGAGCGGGAGGAATACGAACCGCACCTGGATCGGGGCAACATCGTTTACGCTGGGGTGGACTACGAGGTGATCCTGCGCCAAGCGGAGAAGGAGTGCGATATCCTACTATGGGATGGGGGCAATAACGACTTGCCCTTCTACCAGCCTGACCTGCACATCGTCGTGACGGACCCGCATCGGGCGGGTCACGAACTCAAGTATCACCCCGGCGAAGCCAACCTACGCCTGGCCGATGTGGTGGTCATCAACAAGATTGACACTGCCGACTTGCGCAGCATCGCCGCCGTGCGTGAGAACGCGCTGGCCACAGCGCCCAGAGCGGTTCTTGTAGAGGCTGCATCGCCGATCTTTGTGGAGAACTGGGAGGCTATCCGCGGGAAAAAGGTCTTGGTGGTCGAGGATGGGCCGACTCTCACCCACGGCGAAATGCAATACGGCGCTGGGATTGTAGCCGCCCGGAAATTCGGGGCTGCCGAGATCGTGGACCCGCGGCCCTACGCAGTGCGCAGCATCGCCGCCACCTTCGAGAAGTATCCTCACACCGGGCCACTGCTCCCAGCCATGGGCTATGGGAAAGAGCAGGTCTGCGATCTCGAAGAGACCATCAATGCCACGCCCTGCGATTTGGTCATCGTGGCCACGCCGATTGACTTGCGGCGTATTCTCCACATCCGCCCGCCGACCGTTCGCGTGCGCTATGAACTCCAGGAAATTGGCCAGCCCACACTCAAGGACATACTGGTGGCCCGATTCGCCTGAGATGAAAGGAGGTGATGCTACCATCTGTACCGTAAATATATGGACAGCGGTTCATAATACCTTCGAGGAGGAAGTGACATGATCGAACAAGTCGCCATCATTGGCGTTGGCTACAGCGGATATCGCTCTCTCACCCCGGACCTCTCTTACAAAGAGATGATGTTTGAGGCCGCGGTGAGGGCATATCAGGAGGCCGGGATTGATCCCAGAGCAGATGTGGACGGTTTCGTCACCGTAGCCGAGGACTACAACGAGGGCACCAGCATCTTTGACGAATATGTTCCCGACCAGTTGGGCGGCGTCTTGAAGCCAGTGCATACGATTGGCGGCGATGGCATCCACGGCCTGATCGCTGCCTACATGCAGATCTTGACCGGTGCGATGGACATCGTCGTCGTGGAGGGCCACTCCAAGGCCTCCAACATCCTCACCAAGCCGGAGATTATGGCCTTCGCTATGGACCCGGTCTTCAATCGCCCCCTGGCAGCCCATCCCTATTTCATCGCTGGCATGGAGATGCAACGCTATCTATTTGAAACTGGCACCACCCCTCTCCAGTGCGCCCAGGTGGTAGTCAAAAACAAAGCCAACGCCCTGCAGAACCCCATCGCCGCTCACCCGGCCAATATATCGCCGGAGGAAGTGTTGTTTTCGGCGCCAGTGGCCGAGCCGTTGACGCAACTGGAAATCGCACCCCATGCCGACGGAGCCATCGTCATGGTGTTGGCCTCGGAGAAGACAGCGCGTGCCCTCTCCGATGCGCCCATCTGGATCCGGGGCGTGGGTTGGTGCAACGACACTTTCTGGTTGGAGAGCCGCTCCTGGAGCGAGGCGTGGTATGCGCGCCTGGCCGGCCAGATGGCCTATCGCATGGCTGGCCTCCGCAGCCCTCGGTATGACTTGGACCTGGCCGAAGTGGACGATACTTTCGCCTACAAAGAATTGCAGCATATGGAAGCCCTCGGTTTATGTCAACCTGGAGAGGCGGGCATCCTCACTGAAGAGGGAGCGACTGAAATCACCGGCGACCTGCCAATCAATCCCTCTGGTGGCAGCCTGGGCTGTGGGCATCTATTGGATGCTTCCGGGCTGGCCCGCGTTCTCGAGGTCGTATGGCAGTTACGCGGCCAGGCCGGGCCGCGACAAGTGGAAGACGCCGAACTGGCGCTGGCTTTCGGCTGGCGGGGCCTGCCTACTACCAGCGGCGCGGCAATCGTGCTGAGCAACTGAAGAGGTGCAAGATGAGCAAACGCAGAGTAGCCATTGTGGGCGCAGGGATGACCAAATTCGTCCGCCGCGCCCAAGAAACAGGCAAGGAACTGGCCTTCCAGGCCAGCAAGATGGCCTTGGATTCCTGTGAACTGACGCTGGATGACATCGGTGCCGTGTGCCTGGGCACCGCGCCGGACGCTTTCGACGGCGTGCACATGAAAGCCGAGTATCTCAGCGACGGAGCCGGGGCATTGGGAAAGCCCTATATGCGCTCGTATGTGGGCGGTGGAACCGGGGTCTTCGCGGTGATCCAGGGTTGGTACCACGTGGCCAGCGGCCTGTTCGATACCTGCTTGGTGGTGTGCGAGGAGAAGATGTCGTCCTGCCAACCGCACCCGCAGGGGGCTTTCCTCACTATCTTCGACCACACCACCGAGCGCGCGCTGGGGCCTAACCTGCTGTGGATTTTCGCCCTGGAAATGAACGCCTATATGACTCGCTATGGCCTGGATAAACGCGACATTGCCCTGGTTTCTGTCAAAAACAAGCGGAATGCCGCCGACCACCCCTGCGCCCTCTTGGGAGATCCAAACATCACTGTGGAGGATGTTCTCAACTCCGAAGTGCTGGCCTGGCCGGTGCAGCGTCTGGATGTGAGCCCGATCTCAGATGGGGCGGTGGCCATTGTGCTCGCGGCGGACCATGTGGCCAGGCGTGTCACCGACAAGCCGGTGTGGATTGAGGGCGTCGGCTGGAGCCTGGACACCGCTTACTGGACCAACCGTGACCTCTCCTATCCCACCTACGTCGAAGAGGCGGCGCGCATGGCCTACAAGATGGCGGGCATCACCGAGCCACGCAAGCAAATCCACATTGCCGAGCCTTATGATCCCTTCGACTATAAGGAACTACATCACCTCGAGGGGCTGCTCCTGGCGGACAAGGGCGAGGCGCCGCGTCTGACGGCCGATGGCGTCACCCAGCGCACTGGGGATCTGCCGGTGTGTCCATCGGGAGGCCTCCTGGGGGTGGGCAATCCCATCGCTGCAGCCGGCCTGATGAAGGTGGCAGAGATCTTCTGGCAATTGCGCGGTGAGGCCGGCGCCCGCCAGGTGCCCGGCAATCCCAAGCGGGGCGTAGCCCAGGCCTGGGGCGATCTAATGCAAGTCGGCACTGTGGTAGTGCTCGGAGTATAGAGAAGGAGCGAGACCATGACTGTCAATATCAAGGAGTTTCCGGGAACCCCCCTTTCGGAGAAAGACTTTCAGAAAGGGCGGATCCTCTTCACCGAGTGGGTGCCCAAGGCGCACTATGCCTGGGATGCAGGGGTGGCCATCGGCCGTTATCTAGCCGAACTGAAGGCCGGTCACTTGATCGGACGCCAGTGCTGGGGATGCCGACGGGTGATGATCCCGCCGCGGATGTTCTGCGAACATTGCTTCCGTCCCACCGACGAGTGGGTCTACTTTCAGGATACGGGCACAGTGCGCACGTTCTCCCTGTGCTATGTCACCTGGGATATGCGAGAGTTGACCGAGCCTCAAATCCCCGCAGTGATCGAGATAGATGGCGCCTCGAAAGGCATGGGCATCCTGCATCTACTGGGCGAGGTAGATCCCAAGGCGGTACACATCGGGATGCGCGTTAAGGCCGTGTGGAAGCCGGCAGAAGAGCGCGAGGGGGCCATCACCGACATACGGCATTTCAAGCCGTTGTGAAAGAGCGAGGTGGGGTTGCCCCACCGTCTCAACAACTTAGGAGGAGGTACCTCTATGGCTATCACAGAGCGATTGGGAGAACTGCGCGAGGCCAGAGCCTGGGAGGGCGAGATCCCGACCCGTTATCGCTACACCATGGGTCTGGCCGGAGAGCGATTCTTCCGCGAGATCAAAGAACGCGGCCAACTGTTGGGCACGCGTTGTCCGAGTTGTGGGTGCATTTACGTGCCACCGCGTCTCTACTGTGAGCAGTGCTTTGAGAAATTGGACGAGTGGCTGGAGGTGGGCCCTCAGGGAACGGTACACAGTTTCACCGTCTTACACCTGGGTCTGGATGGCTCTGCTCTGGAGCAACCCAAAATCATTGCCTTCGTGCAACTGGATGACGCCGACGGCGGACTGGTGCATTACCTAGGCGAGATCGAGCCGGAGGAGGTGTACATCGGCCTGCCAGTCGAGGCTGTGTTCAAGCCTAAGGCAGAGCGTGTGGGCTCCATTTTGGACATCCAGTACTTCAGACCCGTTGCGTGACCGTTTGGCGCAGCAGGGCACGAAATCCGTCGGTGAGGAGATGGGGTCTGGAGATGAACTCACTTCGATAGAATATCCGGGAGGTCTGAACCTGTGGACTTTGAACTGAACGAAGAGCAGCGCATGATGCGCAAGATGGTCCGTGACTTCGCAGAGAAAGAGATCCGCCCCATCGCTGCCGAGACTGATCACAGTGGCAAGTTTCCCTGGGACATCATCCGCAAGATGGGCCAACTGGGGTTGATGGGCCTCACCATCCCCGAGGAGTACGGCGGAGCGGGCGGCGACGCTGTGAGTTATGCCATCGCCGTGGAAGAAATCTCCCGGGCGTGTGGTTCCACCGGCATCACTATGGCTGCTCATACTTCACTGGGCCTGTTCCCCATCTACGCCTTTGGGACCGAGGAGCAAAAGCGGAAGTACCTGCCCCGGTTAGCATCGGGCGAGGGGTTGGCGGCCTTCGGATTGACTGAACCCGAGGCCGGGTCCGATGCTGGTGCGACCCGCACCACCGCTGTGCGCGATGGCGACCATTGGGTCATCAATGGGCAGAAGATCTTCATCACATCCGGTTCGATCGCAGAAGTGGTAATCGTGACCGCGCGGACCGGTGGGGAGGCGGGGACCAAGAACATCTCCTGTTTCATTGTCGAGAAAGGCACGCCCGGTTTCCGTCCGGGGCGCGACGAGGAGAAGATGGGCCTCAAGGGTTCGGTTACCTCGCAACTCTTCTTTGAGGACTGCCGGGTCCCTGCCAGCAATCTGCTGGGCAAGGAGGGGGAAGGCTTCAAACAGGCCCTCATCACCCTGGATGGCGGGCGTGTCAGCATCGGGGCGATGGCTCTGGGACTGGCCCAAGCCGCGTTCGAGAAGGCGGTGCGCTATTCCAAAGAGCGCGTGCAATTCGGCCAGCCCATCTGCAACTTCCAGGCCATCCAGTGGATGTTGTCTGATATGGCGACGGAGATTGACGCCGCTAGGCTTCTGGTCTACCGGGCGGCAGCGCTGAAAGATCAGGGCGTGCGCTTCACCAAGGAGGCAGCCATGGCGAAGTTATATGCCTCCGAAGTCGCGGAACGCGCTGCATTCAAAGCCCTCCAGATTCACGGTGGCTACGGCTATATGCGCGAATACGAGGTCGAACGCATCTACCGCGACCAACGGCTGTGCTCCATCGGCGAGGGCACGAGCGAGATCCAAAGACTGGTGATCGCCCGCGAGGTGTTGAAGTAGCGGAGGCAGTGGTTTGCCAGGTTGTGCGCTGAAAATCGCAGTGATTGGCGGCGGTAGCACCTATACCCCCGAGTTAATCGAGGGCTGCCTCCAGGCCCGCGATAGATTGCCAGTGGGCGAGATCTGGCTGATGGACATCAATCCCACTCGCCTGGAGATCCTAGGCGCATTTGCGCAGCGCATGGTGAACGCCGCCGGCGCAAGCATTCAGATCATCACTACTGCTGACCGACAGACGGCCATCGCCGGGGCAGATTTCGTCATCAGCCAGTTCCGTGTCGGCGGGATGGAGGCTCGGAACCAGGATATCCGCTTGGGTTTGCGCCACCACACCGTCGGCCAGGAAACCACCGGTGTCGGCGGCTTCGCCAAAGCACTGCGCACCATCCCGGTTGCATTAGACATCTGTCGCGATATGCGCGAACTGGCCCCTGATGCCTGGCTCATCAACTTCACCAACCCGTCTGGCTTGGTGAGCGAAGCGATCATGAAATACGGTGGGGTGAAGGTCATAGGACTATGCAATGTGCCCATCACGATGAAGATGATGATCGCCCGGGCCATGCGTTGGGATCCGGCGCGGGTACGATTAGGCTACGTGGGGCTCAACCATCTCGGTTGGGTGCGCCATATCTACCTAGATGGCGAGGATCGCATGGAGCGGGTGTTAGGCAACATTGACTTTTTCCTGCGATTGCCCATCCTCTCTCGCCTGGCAGGCAAGTATTTCGATCGCGAGTTGATTCGGGCGCTGCGCATGCTCCCTTCTCCCTACCTGCGGTATTACTACAACACCGCCCAAGTGTTAGAAGAGGAGAAAAAGGAGAAGAAGAACCGCGCTGAAGTGGTGATGGAACTGGAGCAGCGACTCCTCGAGAAATATAAGGACCCGCGCCTGAAGCGCAAGCCGCGAGAACTAAGCCAGCGCGGCGGAGCCTACTACTCTACCGCTGCCGTCCAACTGATCAGTGCCCTTCACAATGATACCGGCGACGAGCAAATCGTGAACGTGCGCAACGGCGATTGTATTGCCGACCTGCCACCCGACGCCGTGGTGGAGGTCCCCTGCGTGATCCATAGGGATGGGGCCAGGCCATTGCCGGTGGGTCACGTCGAGCCGGTGATCCGAGGGCTGATGCAGGCGGTGAAGACTTACGAACAACTGGCGGTGGAAGCCGCGGTGCATGGAGACCGCCGGATGTCGTTCATGGCCCTATTGGCCCATCCCTTGATTCGGCAGGCAGACCTGGCCAGAGCGCTCTTAGAAGACTTGTTGGTAGTCAACCGTCCGTTTCTGCCCCAGTTTTATCCGTAAACATGAAAGGGCCCAGCGACGGGGCGTATCGCTGGGCCCTTCTATTCTCGTCGGGGATCACACTGGCCGAATGCCCAAATAGACCTGGCCCCGAGTCAGCATTCGCAGCAGAACTTCCGGCGGCTGCTTGTCAATGCGTTTGTGCAGTTCCACCACGGAGAGCGGTTTATTCCCATTCGCCAGGAAGGTGAGGAAAATGCTCTCGATGACCGGCGTGTTCTCGGTGATATAGCCCGGCTTCAGGCTGCAACAGGCACGCAGGCGCTGCCACAACGAATCCACCCGCGTTACCTCTGCCGTCTCGGGGTCCACCCAGTCCACTTCTCGGTCGTCCGGCGTAGCCGCGTAAGCCGCCTTGCAGTCCGGGCAGAGCGATTCACGCAGGTAGATGCGAATGTCCCTGTTCTGTTTCTCCCACCAGGAGAAGTCAATGTGAAACTTGGTATTAAGGTCTGGTTTTAGTCGCACGGTCATTTCTGCGCTTCCTGAACGATGGTCATTCCGTAAGGGTACACTTGGTCGCGGATCAGGTCCTGACGCCTTGACCGCGGTCGTTCGCTCATCTCGGCAGCCGAGGTGTAGAGGACACCCTTGAGGCTCTCGTCATATACCCAGTTTCCTCCGCCCACAGGGTCAAAGCAAGCCTGGCGCGTCAGTTCGGCGAAGATGGGAATGGCCCCACAACGCCGTACCAAGTTCACTGCCGCATACAATGTCTTGGCGTGCACTAGGCCCTGCCCGCTCAGTTTGGCCAGTTCCGGGAATAGGGTTAATACGATCTCGGACAGGGATTTCTCTCTCAACTGGGTTGCATAGGCGTCCAACATAGCCTCGTCCTGCACTTCCATTAGCAGATAGCGGTCATAGCGGCAGGTATAGGCGCGCTTCTGAATGCTGAAGGTCAAGTTGCCATTGGACATGGCTGCAAAATAGACCCATTCTCCACGACGGCTCCGAGGCTCATAGGAGACCGCAATGGTGAATGGATCCCCGGTACGTGTCAATTGGATGGTAGCGCCCGCTGGTAATCCATTGGACTCATACCATTCGCCCAGACCCCAGGCGTAGCGCTCATCGGGCACCACCCACCCGCGTATCGGCGTTTTGCCCCGCACGTCGAGAAAAGAGATCATCAGCCTAGAGTTGCGGCCCGTGGGGAAGAGGCTCATGGCGGCGGCAGTCAAGGTAATGGTCCCCTCGCGGCGGTCGGGATAGCTCAAGGGGAAAGTGTAACTATCCACAGGCGGCATATCAGCGGTGAGGGTGAGCAGTTCGTCGGCTTCGTCCTGCAACTCGGCGGCGAACTCCAGCAATTCGCGGTTGATTAACTCACCGCCCATAGCCCGCTGTACTGGCACGAGCCGTTGCGGTTTCAGTAACACTGCCTGTGGGATCATGCGAGTGAGGAACCACAATGGCTTGTCGCTTGTGCCGATATCGGTGAAGCGCTCGTCGCGGCTGAGGGCGTAGTTCAGGGCGAAGAGTTGCGCCGCCGGCTTCGTCCCGGCGGGGAAGTCCAATTCAGCGAGTATCTCCTGCGGAGGAAGGGGTTTCCCCGCCATATCAATCATCGCCTCTGCGATATTCAAGTGGCCGATGGTAACCTCGGGCATCGCACTGCGCAGGAACCACATGTGATCCCAGTGTACAAACTCGGGGTCAGCGCGCAATGCTTTGACCAGATGCCCTCGGACAACTTCGCCGTACATCTGGTAGAGTTGCGAGGGGGAGACTTCTCGGCTGCCAGCAGCCTGGCGCTCCGCCGCCCGGTTCAGGGCATGAGGGGGCTTGAAGTTCGCGGCGAACTCACGCACTTCCCCATGTGGCTTCATACGAACCGCGATCACACTGAAATCACCGTAGGCGGGGTTATCACCTGGTCGCACGGCGATCACCTCGCCGACAGCGTAGTCCAGTGCGGTGAATACAAGCGTTTCCCCCACCTGGTACTCTGACTCCGGCTGGTAGATACGGCCTCGCTCCACCTCTTTCGCCAGAGACTCTTCCTCATCCCGACAGCGCTGCTCCACCACCTGCAACGCCAACTCGTCGAGGGTGTGAGGCTGCCCGTCGCTGGTCAGCCACTCGTATAAGTGCACCAGGTCCTCGTCGTGCACCGCGAACTCTTGCCAGTATTCGGCCCGCTGAGTTCGCAATCCGCGTTGTCCAATCACAAATGAGTCCTCCATGACCAATGAGTTTGACAATTAAGCGGCCAATCTACGATAGGCTCGCTGCAATTTGACCGCATCCTTCTCCAGATTGGGGCTCTCGCACACCACAAGCCCTTTGACACCGTAATCCCGGAAGGCGCGCAGAAGCGCCTTATAATCGAAATCGGAATCCTCCAGCGGCAGATGTTCCTGTTCCCCCTTATCGGTGTAGCCGATGCCCTGCACGTGACAGTGCATATCGTGGAGCACGGCCGGGCCCAGGGCAGCGCGCATCTGCTCCAGCAGTGCCGCGAATTCCTCGTAGCGATTATAAGCCCCTACGGAACGAGCATGCAAATGGCTGAAATCCACACAAGGCAAGACCCCCCTGATCTCCACGCTGAGGCGCAGGATCTCCTCCAAACTGCCGAATTGGCTGGCTTTCCCAGTTGTCTCCGGGCGCAGACAGGCGTTGACCCCCTCGGTGCGCAGGATGTCCACCAGTTCCATCAAGATGGTCTTCACCCGCTTGTAGACGACTTCCGGGGGATCGTCGTGGTAGAAAGCGGGATGGAAGGCGATGTTGCGGGCCCCACACAAGGCCCCCACACGAGCCGCAGCCAGCAGGCGTTCTTTGCTGGCTTCCACCTTTTCTGGCTCGCCAGAGTTGAAATTGATGTAGTAGGGCGCGTGAACGCTGAGGGCAACGTCCATCTCTTCGGCTACCGCGCGTACCGCGGCGGCGGTCTCAGGCCCCATGCCCACCCGCTGCACAAATTCCAGTTCCATACAGTCCAGTTTGAGTTCGCGCAGTCGCTGGATGCCGGCGATACTATCACGCTTGGGTGAGGACAACGGCACGCCACCGGTGCCGAACCGCAGTGTCTCCGCCTCTACGATGTCGTGAACAGACATGGCTACAATCGCCCGAAGAAGGAATGGATATCGAAGAGAAAATCGGTCTGGTGCCCGCAGTCCCGGCACCGCACTACTAGAAGGTCATAGTGCCGCCCCGCTTTGTCCTCCAGCAATATTTGCTTCTCGAGACCCAGCAAACCACCGCAGGCCGGGCAGCCGATCTTTTCCAAATACTTGTACTCTTCTGCGATGCTCGAAACCGGGATGGCATCGCTGAAATCATAGGCCACGATGGCTTCGTCCTTATGACATCAAACGAAGGCCCCGGCAGAGGAGAAAGTGAACCGGTGCCTTCTCCAAATTCTGACAGTGGGCGAAACAGGACTCGAACCTGTGACCTTCTGAATGTAAGTCAGACGCTCTCCCAACTGAGCTATTCGCCCCGGACGATGAAAATTATAAAGGTTTCGACACCAGTTGTCAAACACACACAATCGCCCACCCAGGTCAAAGACCGATGATGCCCCTCGCCGGGGAGTAACTGGGCGTTGTCTTCACCTGTGCTGGGTTGGTGCGCAGAGCGGGGATGGAGGGCGGTGCCCAGGGAGGAGCACCCTCAATCAAACGAAGCCCATCCGGAGGCACGAATTCGAATAACACTAGGTGTTCGTATGATATTATTTCTTCGCTACGCCTGGGCGTGAAGCCATCTGGCAAAAAGCGAATCCGGTATTCGGCAGCATCTTGTCCGATCCCGCCCAACTCGCCTTCCCAGAGGACATCCCCTCGAAGAGACTGGTTGTCATACAGTAGTCGCAGCGCAGCCGTCACTTCCCAGACAGCGTTTAGTGGACTCATAATGCCTTGAGGTCTCGGCAGGCCCGTTATGAGCACGTACGAGTCATCGGCAAACGATGGGGCCAGGGTGAACATGCTCCGCCAAATGCCCTTCTGTATCTGCCAGGCATTGGCATAGTCCTGCCAGATCGTATAGTGGTGAGCACTGGCTAGGCCAATGCTCCCGCTCATCAGGACCAGGAAGATGAGCGAGGCCAGCCATCTCCTACTACTTGCGATCTCGCTCCCGAGTTTGAAGAGACTGGACAGGGCCAGTGCCGCGCCCAGTGTCGCCGCCGAGTTGACCCGTGAGGCAATGCCTCCGATGCTAATGGAGACTGCAATCGGTATGAGCACCGCATAACCCAAGAGCAGCAGGAAAAGTCCGACGAGGAATAGGCCGAACCAGACCCAACGCGACGAAGCACGGGCATTCACCTTAGCACCCTGGGAGACAGTCCAGCAGGAGAGGAAGAGGCTCACAACCGCAAACACGCCCACCCCCGCACCCGGCTATGACTGCAGCCTAAATGCCCTGTTCTGCTGCCCGGCGGAGGGCATACTCCCACGCCTGGCCGAAGTTCAACCCGAACACTCGCCACACGCGCAGCGCGATCCTCCCCAAACTGATCCCGGGCCAGACCTCGGAAAGTCGATCGGACTGCCGAAACGCTGTTACTACGAATGCCCGACCCGCCAGGTACGACAAAGAGATCAGCAAATAAGGCACTGACTTCCGGACCCACCATTGAGGTAATGCTAGTCATCAATGTATAGGCCCAGCGAAGGGATGGCAGACATGAAGGTAACCAGAAAGAAGAGGCAGATACCGAGTGCGCCTAATTATCTTGGGTTCTGGAATCTCTTGACCACCGCCCGTTCCAATTGCACCTACATGCTCTCCGGTGCCGTCATCCCCATCAGGTTCAGCGTGCGGGCCAGGGTGATCTTTGCCGCCTGCACTAGTTTAAGCCGCGCTTTGGTGATGGCCGCGTCTGCCGGGTCCGAGGAGACCACGCGACAGTCGCGATAGAATGAATGGAAAGTGCTGGCCAGGTCCTGGGCATAATGAGGCAGATGATGTGGCTCCAGTTTCTCTGCCGCCAGCCGAACAATCTCGGGAAGCAAGATCATCTGACGAATCAAAGCCAGCTCCTGGGGATGCGTCAACAGCGATACGTCGCCATCCGACCAATCGATATCGCCCGCATATTTCAGGATGCTGGCGATGCGGGCGTGGGCGTACTGGACGTAGTACACCGGGTTCTCGTTGGATTGCTCCACCGCCAATTGCAGGTCGAAGTCCATCTGGCTGTCGGCGGCGCGAGCCAACAGGAAGAAGCGGGTGGCGTCGGGCCCCACCTCGTCCAACACTTCGCGCAGGGTGATCATATCGCCCGTGCGTTTGGATAGGCGCAACACTTCACCACCTCGCTTGAGCGTGACCAATTGATATAGGATCAATATCAGCCGTTCGGGGTCCACTCCCATGGCTTGTACTGCCGCCTTGAGGCGTGGTACCTGCCCCTGGTGGTCCGCCCCCCACACGTCAATCACGCGATCGAAGCCGCGGACCAGGAACTTCTCGTAATGGTACGCGATATCAGAGGCAAAATAGCCGGGCAAGCCGCTGGAGCGGACGACGACTTCATCTTTGTCCGCTCCCAAGTCCCTGGCTTTGAACCACACCGCCCCATCTCGCTCCTCCAGATAACCTCCCCGACGAAGCAAGTCCATCGCCCGGTCGAAATATCCGTCCTTGTATAATGTCCGCTCCGAGAACCAGCGGTCGTAACGCACCCCCATCACTTCGAGGTCCTCGCGGATGCGTTCCAGCATCATTTCCAAGCCGAGGTCGCGGAAGTGTGTCAATGCCTCCTGGCGATCCATCTCGAGGAATTTCGAGCCATGTTCTGCCGCCAGACGTTCGCCCATCTCGCGCATATATGCCCCCTGATAGCCGCCTTCGGGCAGCGGCTCATCCACGCCGAGGGCCTGGGCATAGCGGGCGTACAGGGTGGCGGCGAAAAGGTCTATCTGCGTGCCAGCGTCGTTCACGTAGTATTCGCGCTGCACTTCGTAGCCAGCCGCTTCCAGGATATTCGCCAGCGCATCGCCGATGGCCGCATTGCGCCCGCTGCCCACGTGCAACGGCCCAGTGGGGTTCGCGCTGACGAATTCGACCTGCACCTTCAATCCCTGCCCCATATCCGAATTGGCATACGTGGCCCCAGCCTCGAGGATAGCATCCACCTGTCGGGCCAGCCACAGCTCGGAGAGGGTGAAGTTGATGAAGCCGGGGGGCGCTATCTGGACCTCGCCCAGGTAGTCGGGGCGCTCCATCTGTCGCACAATGATCTCCGCGATCTGCAAGGGGGCCATCCGCGCCAGACGCGCCAACCCCAGGCAGACCGGCGTGGCAAAGTCGCCGTGGCCTGCCTCCCGCGGGCGCTCCACGATGATTTCCGGCGGGTCAAAGCGCGGCAGATCGCCCCCCTCCTGCGCAGATTGGATGGCGGCGGAAATCCGCTCAGCGAGGTCGGCTCTGAGGTCCAACATAGTCAACTCATCTCTTCCCAGTTCTGTCCAATTTTTATGTCAACTCTCAGCGGGGCATCGAGTTTGAAAGCGCCCTCCATCGTGGACTCCACCAGCGGTCGCACGATATCCATCTCCTCGCGAGGCACCTCAAAGACCAGTTCATCGTGTACCTGGAGGATCATCTGAGTCTTCAGCCTCTGCTCGCGCAATGCATTGTCCACGCGGATCATGGCGATCTTCATGATGTCCGCCGCTGTCCCCTGGATGGGCATGTTGATGGCCATGCGCTCCGCGGCGCGTTTCAGGCCAGCGTGAGCCTTGCTATCCGAGCGTAGTTCAGGGAAATAGCGGCGGCGGCCCAACAGTGTCTCCACGTAGCCGTGTTCGTAGGCGAAGGCTTTGGTGCGGGCCAGGTACTCGCGCACGCGGGGATAGCGGGCGAAGTAGTTATTGATGAACTCCGATGACTCCTCCACAGATAGTTCAGTGCGCTGCGAGAGGCCATACTCGCTCATCCCATAGACGATGCCGAAGTTCACCGCCTTGGCGATGCGTCGCATCTCGGGCGTCACTTTGTCCAGTGGCACGCCGAGGACCGTGGCGGCAGTGGAGGCGTGGATGTCCTCGCCGCGCTCGAACGCGGCAAGTAGATTCTGGTCTTGCGAGACATGGGCCAGGATGCGCAGTTCCACTTGTGAGTAGTCCGCTCCCAGGAGCAGGCAGCCCTCCCGCGCCACGAAAGCCCGCCTCACTTTGCGGCCCAATTCGGTGCGGATGGGGATGTTCTGCAAGTTGGGTTCGCTGGAGGAGAGGCGGCCAGTGACTGTACCCGTCTGATTGAATGAGGTGTGCACGCGGCCGGTACGCGGGTTTACCAGCAAAGGCAGTGCGTCGAGGTAGGTGGATTTCAACTTGGAGAGTTGCCGGTGCTCCAGGATCAACTCGATCACGGGATGCTTGCCGCGCAGTTTCTCCAACACCTCAGCCGAAGTGGAGTAGGCTCCACTCGTGCCCCGGATCGTTACATTGGCGGGCAGCCCCAGTCGATCGAACAAAGCCTCGCCCAACTGTTGCGTGGAGTTGATGTTGAAAGGATAGCCTACCATCTCCTGGATCTCCTTCTCCAGGGCTACCAACCGCTCGTGCAGTTCCCGCGACATAGCGTGGAGGAAGGGCACGTCTATCGCTACCCCAGCGCGCTCCATCCCCACCAGCACTGGGACCAGGGGCATCTCAATGTTCGCGAAAAGGTCCCACTGCTTGAGTTCGCGCAGTTCGGGTTCCAGTATGTCGGCCAGGCGAAGGGTGAAGTCCACGTCGGCGCAGGCGTAAGGTGTGACGCGCTCGATGGGCACCTGGTCTATGGTGATCTGGGCCTTGCCCTTGCCGATGAGGTCGGTGATGGGCGTCATCTCCGCCCCCAGCCGCTCCCAGGCCAGGCCCTTCAGCCCGATGTTGCGCCCGGTCGGGTCAATGATCCAGGCCGCGATCATAGTGTCGAAGGCAAGGCCCTCTACCATCAAGCCGTACTCAGCCAGCACCGTGAGATCGTAAACCGCGTTGTGCGCCACTTTCGGCAACTTCGCGTCCGAGAGGACGGGGCGCAAGCGGTGCAAGGTCTGCTCGAGCGGCAATTGCCTTCCAGTGGTGTGGCCCAGGGGGATGTAATAGCCGGAGCCCGGTTCGGCAGCCAGCGACAAGCCCACCAGATCGGCGCGCATGGCATCCAGGGCGGTGGTCTCCACGTCCAAGGCCACGCGGTGGGCACTGGATAGCGTTCGCAATAGGTCCTCGAGGGCCTCTGGGGTATCCACCACCCGATAGTCTCCGAGGGGCAGTGCTTCCGGCACGGCTGCGGGGCGCGCCGCCTCCTTCGTCTCAAAGAGCGGTAGTTGTCCGAGCGGCTCTCCGCCACGCTTGCCGGGCACCCGATCCACCAGGCTGCGGAAACCCAACTCGCGGAAGATAGCCATCACCGCATCGCGATCGAAATCACCCACCCGGCTCTTGCTCAAGTCCAAGCGCACAGGGAGGTCATGCACCAGTTGCACCAACTGTTTGCCACGCCGGGCGTTCTCTTCACCTACCTGCAGTTTCGCGCGCGTGGGCGCGTCAATCTCATCCAGATGCTCGTAGATGCCCTCGATGGTGCCGTAGGCCTGCAAGAGTTTGACCGCCGTCTTCTCCCCGATGCCCTTCACGCCAGGGATGTTGTCGGTTACATCCCCTACAAGAGCCTTAAAATCCACTAACTGTTCAGGCTCCAGGCCGTATCGCTCACGGATGCCCTCTTCATCATAGACCTTGGTCTCAGTGAATTTGCGGCCGGAGATGAGCACTCGCACGCCAGGCCGGATGAGTTGGAAGGTGTCGGTATCGCCGGTGACGATGAGAGCCTCCAAGCCTTGCTCCGCTGCCTGATCGGACAGCGCTGCTAACACGTCGTCGGCCTCATAGCCCTCGACCGAGTACATCGGGATACCGAAGGCAGCGATGATCTCTTGGACGCGGCTGAATTGGGGAGCCAGGTCGCCGGCCATCGCCGGACGAGTGGCTTTGTAGTCCACGTACTGGTCGTGGCGAAAGGTGCGGCCAACGTCGAAGGCGACCGCAGCATAGGCTGGTTGGAACTCGGACATCACTTTGAGCAACATCGAGGTGAAGCCAAAGGTGGCGTTGGTCGGTTCGCCATCCTGGCTGGTCAAGGGCGGTATGGCGTGGTAGGCGCGGTGCACCAGGGCATTGCCATCTATCAGCAGGATCACGGGTTTCTCGCTCATAGGTCGCCTCCCACAAAAGATTATACCACAAGCCGCCATTTGGCGATAATAGCAGTTTGTCAAACCTTCCCTGGGTTAGTTTTAGAGAACCTACGGGATGGCTCTCTGCAAGCGCACACATCAATTGACGGCTTGCGCATCGTGGTGTATGCTACAGGACGATGAAACCATCTCTCCGCACCATATTTTGCGCCCTGGTTCTCCTTTCGCTCCTGGTGGGTCACGTCAACGCTGTCATAGCAGACGCGCCAGATGCGGGGGATCAGTTCCTTTGCGGCGGAGTGGTGGCAGGATTCACGGAGGAAGGAGAGCCGATCCCCCAACGGCTGCGGATGGCGGAGGTCCCGGTCACCGTCACTCCTGGCGGCGGGGAACTCACTTTCAGCGTGGATGAGAGCGTGGACCCGGCCTACGCGCAGTACATCCTCGACCTGCTCCTCACCGTCTATCCGGTCGCCGTCCGACTCTACGGCCCGCCGGTGCGGAGCCGCCATGTGGTCGTACACTTCGATGACAGCACTCCCGGTTGGTTCTGGTATTCCAACGGCCGCATCATCATCAGCAGTTATCCCCGAATCACCCTGCCTTACACCGGCACGACATGGGCTCTGCCCAACAACGACCCGCGCTGGGATGCCGTGGTGACCCACGAGATGTTGCACGCCTTCCACGATGGCATCGGTCTGAGCGCCTCCTGGAACGAGGAGGGCATGACCGAAGCAGGGGCAGAACTGGTGGGCGAATATCTCTGGGATCAGCGCGTCCGCGACATCCTGGGCCGCACGCCGCAATACAATCTGCTCATGTACGACACCTGGAGCCAGATGGGCGCTGATGTCCTGGGCGGCACGCCCTACGCCTATTACAAAGCCGTCCCAGATCTCTTCTATCGCACCGTGCCGGCGGTCTTCTGGATGCTCCTCAGCGGGGAGGCAGATGCCCTGGCTGGTTCCTGGGCCGACTACACCTTCCTGGCCGACCTCAACCTCGCGTTATATGAGTACGCCGCCACCCACAGTGCCCTCATCCCCGATTCTATATTCTACGAGAAAATCGCCTCGCTCTCACCTTACCCGGTGGACGGACTGCCAGCCGCAACCTGGGTGCAGAGCCAACCCGTTGTCTCCACCGCCGGGTCGGAGGGAACGTTCTTGGCCGTCTATCCGGTGCAGGTAACCATCGGACGGCACGGGCGCAGCATTTGCGTACCGATGAACCCAACTCGGCTCTA